>CAXFCV010000040.1:0-1664 GCA_964000975.1 uncultured Rhodospirillaceae bacterium
CCCTCCACATCAATTTTAATTAGATCGAGGCGCCTGAGCGTCTGCCGGCGGGCAAAGTCATCCAGTGAGATTGTTTTGACTGTGACTTTATTTGACGCGCCGTCCGTGTTGCCAATGTCGATACCCGATTTACCCGAATGGGCCTCATTCACGGTGAATTCGGCGTCCCCTGCACGCGAACTCACGGCGGCTTCAATCACGGTCGTCTGTGACTGTCCATTGACTCTTAGGGTTTTACGAAGCGCCTCTGCAATATCCGCCGACGGTTCAAAGGCGAAGACTTGACCCGTTTGGCCGACGGCACGGGCCATTTGCAAAGACCACTCACCAAAATTTGCGCCAACGTCCATCGCGACCCCGCCGGACGGGCAAAAATTTGCTACCACCGGCTCTGAATCTGCGGGGCGGATCAGGTAATGGCTAGACATGATGTCGGTACCCCCAGGGACGTAAAAATAATCCCGTTCATTGATTAATACATATCCGCCCGGCCAGTTGGCGAGGATGTCCCGCTCCACCAATTTCCGATAGCGTCCCCACCTAAGATAGGCAGGGATGCGATCTCTAAAACGTGCACGGCTGGTTCGCGACCGGTAAAGATGCCGAAGCAACTGCTGTGATTTTGCTAGGTCAGGCAAATCAGGGGGTATCACTCAGGATGCTGCTGGTCAGGGATCTGGGGTCCCGTAATTCCCATTTCCCAGCCTCCACTTGATGGAAGAAATCATCCAGGAACATGTTGAAGAGCGCCGGTTCTTCCAGGTTGGTGGCGTGGCCAGTGCGCGGCAGTACAACATGTGCGGAACTTTGGATCAGGCTTTTCATCATCATGCCCGGTGCCAGGCATGGATCATCCTCGTCGCCATTTACGATTAGGGTTGGCAAGGTCAGTTCCCGCATCTGATCCTGAAGGGCGTAGAGTGATGGCCGGCTTGCCTGAACGCCCCGCATGGTATTGGCGGATCCCAAGGTTGAATGTTCACAGAGTTGCTCCATAAACTCGTCGAAGCCCCGCGGATCCTTGTTTTGGTACTGTACCCGGGCGGGGCCGGTGCCGTAAATCTTGCCATATACGGCCATGGTATCACGTTCGATCCCGTCTGCCGTTGCATTTGCCTCAGTTTTGAATTGTGCCCGTTTTTCTGGTTCCGCTCCGTATCCGCAGCCGGCGACCACAAGCGAATACGCTCTATCCGCATGGTGAAATCCAAAATGAAGCGCCGCAAACCCGCCCATGGAAAGCCCCACGATATGGGCTTTGTCGATGCCGAGATGATCAAGGACCGCGAGGGCATCTGTCCGCGCCATGTCCTGCCCATAGGCTGCTGGATTTTCCGGCACGTCAGATGGCGGGTAGCCGCGCGCGTTATACGTGATGCAGCGGTAGCGTCTGGAAAAGTAGCGCACCTGCGGCTCCCAACTTCTATGGTCACCGGCATATTCATGAATAAAAATTACCGGTATGCCGGCACCAGATTCTTCAAAATAAAGTTCAACACCGTCGCTGGCGGTCACATGTCCCATGTTTGCCTCCGTTTCAGCCAGGATACCAGAATAAATGGGCTCCGCACGAATATTTCAACCAGTCGTTATTCCCAATTCTGGGCCCGGCTTCTGGCCATGAATAGATCCAGCAGGCATCGTCCGGCGCAAATCCTAAATCG
>CAXFCV010000041.1:0-3441 GCA_964000975.1 uncultured Rhodospirillaceae bacterium
CCCAATTATCACTGCAGAAGACACCTCTGGGTGAATCAGAGCCGAAACAGCTTCCTCGTTCGGACTTAGCTCTTAGTCCGCAAAACAGCGCGCTAGCCGGTTCCGGGTTTCGCCAATTTGGCGCCAACCGTTACCGATGACGACTTTCCACCAAAATATCGATCGCCATTTAACGCAGCCGATTCGGTTTATGTCCCATTCCGCGGGCTGACAGAGCCAACCTTCTCCGGCACAAGACCGTGCTTATCCGGAATCACGCTGTTTCCGCTATCAATTCAAATTTGGCGCGGTCGCGGCAAGACGCTATCCAGCCCGATCATGTCCATTTGGCCATAGACGTGATCCGCCCGTGTGTGACGCGCCTCTAGGCCTACCAATAAAAAAAGTCACTGCCCACCGCGCTACCGGATCTGTTACGCAAAGAATCGCACCAGCAGAGATTCCGCCCCGAATCGTTGCGGGATAATGCCTGTCAGCCGTGAATCCTTGACATAACTAACGCGACTTAGCGGGATCCGGCGATCCTAACTGCAAATTTAGCCAGTCTGTTTCAGTATCGGAATTTACCCAGCGAAATCACGATGGAATTTGGTGTGAAAGCGCCACGGAAAAGGAGCCCGAAACTGAAACGCGCCCCTCATAACATATTAAACCACTGCTTATTTATGCTACAGAGACAATCGGATTGCGCAGAACACCGACACCTTCGAGATCGATCTCGCACGTATCGCCCGGCGTCATCCAGACTGGCGGCGTACGGGCAAACCCAACGCCTTCCGGCGTTCCGGTAACAATGACGTCGCCCGGAAGCAGGGTCATCACCTCTGTGATGATCTCAATCAGTGAGGGCACGTCGAAGATCATCGTCTTGGTATTTGCGTCCTGCATGGTCTCGCCGTTGAGACGTGTCTGGATACGCAGGCCGTTGCCACCTGGCGGCACTTCGTCCGCGGTCACAAAATCCGGTCCGAAACCGCCAGAGGAATCAAAATTCTTGCCGCTAGTCCATTGTGATGACTTGAATTGGTAATCCCGAACCGAGCCTTCGTTGAAGACCGAGTAACCCGCAATATAGTCCAACGCGTCGGCCTTTGAGATGCAATGGCCCGCCTTCCCGACGACAGCCACCATCTCTGCCTCATAATCCAAATCACTCGAAGCTTTCGGCACCACGAGCGGCTGTTCGTGACCAACAAGAGTGGTCGCTACGCGCAAGAAAAGAGAGGGGTATTCCTGCACAGTACTCGTATCGCTCTGGGCCTCGGCAGCGTGGGCCGCATAATTGAGGCCAACGCAGATGATTTTGCCCGGATTCCAGATGGTGGGGTGATAGACCAAGCCCTCGCCGGACATGACAGCATCACCCGTCGCCACTTCGGCCGCGGATTTAGCCCAATCCATCGCGTCGGCACCCCCCGCCAGCAGCCTAGGCAGATCACCCGGCAGGTCCGGAGCCGCTGCCGCAAGGTCGACGACTTCCTCACCGCGCCGCACACCCAGAGCCGGTTTTCCAGACTTGTCGAAGGCAAGAATTCGCATGGATCCATCTCCCGATTATTTTATTTAATTGCGGCTCACGCACCGGGATGGCCCGTTTGCCGGTTGCTTGCCGAACGATGTAAAGAATAAGCACCGAAATGGAAAGAGAGAGGCGCTGTGACGAGCGGCGGAATTGAGGGTTACCAATACGCTGTTATCGAGCAGACAGGTCGTAGCACAATCCGTCGGCCGGACGGGTCCATGCGCATGCTGCCCGGTTCCGACGACCCGCTCGCGTCAGTAAGCGCCTTTATCGAGTAGGACCGTCCTCCATAGTAAGAACGCCGCCCCCTGCAGACGGCCTTCCCTCAAATCCACGAGTGGTCATTAGCCTGCTCCAGACCATAGAGTTACGCAGACGTTTTCACAGGTACCTTGGATGATAATTAAGGAGGCCGTCCCACAGGTCCCGGCGACGCTCGTCAACCAGCTGAAACCCGGCGGTCGCCTGGTGGCATCCGTCGGCCTGCCGGACCGCGGCCAAATGTTGACGGTGATCGAAAAGACGCTGACCGGTGAATTGATCAAGACACCTCTGATACCTGTAAGCTTTTTATCGCTCCAGGTAGGCGAGCGAATCTAACCTGTAGCTTCTCTCTCGAGATAACGCATCGCCGCATCCACGCCGCCCTTCTGGTGGGGCACGCCGGCAATCCCGAGCCCCATCTCGATGCCCGCAAGCGTCCCCATTAGCATCAATTCATTGAAATCGCCGAGATGTCCGATCCGGAACACTTTATCCGCAACCTTGTTGAGGCCATTGCCGAGCGACATGTTGAAATTGTCCAGAACGACTTGGCGAAAGGCATCCGCGCTATGTCCCTCCGGCATCAGCACTGCCGTCAGAGAGCTGGAATACTCCTTCGGCTCTAAGCACAGCACTTCGAGCCCCCAGGCCTGAACCGCCCGGCGCGTGGCCTCGGCAAACTTGTTGTGACGCGCGAAAACATTTTCGAGACCTTCCTCGAGCAGCATATCGACCGCCTCTCGCAACCCGTAAAGCAGATTGGTCGCCGGGGTATACGGGAAGTATCCGGTCGCATTGGTCGCAAGCATTTCGTCCCAGGACCAGAACGACTTGGTCAACTTCGACGATTTGGACGCCTCTAACGCCTTGTCACTGATCGCATTGAAGCTGAGACCCGGGGGCAGCATCAAACCTTTCTGGGAACCCGCCACCGTTACATCGACCTTCCACTCATCATGCCGGTAATCAATCGAACCGAGAGACGAAATCGTATCTACCATAAGCAGCGCGGGATGCTTCGCCCAATCGATCGCCGCTCGCACCTCTGCCACACGGGAGGCGACGCCGGTTGAGGTCTCGTTATGTACGATGCAGACCGCCTTGATCTCGTGCGCCTTATCCGCGACCAGCCGCTCTTTAACCGCTGTAGGGTCCACACCATGACGCCAGTCACCGGGCACGAACTCCGCCTCTAGATTCAGGCGTCCCGCGAGATTGAGCCAAAGGGTCGCGAATTGGCCGGTTTCATACATTAGCACCCGGTCACCGGGAGACAATGTATTCACCAACGCCGCTTCCCACGCACCCGTGCCGGATGCGGGATAGATGATCACATGGTTATCCGTCTTAAAGACTTTCTTGATGTCTGCCAGAAGACTACGCGACATCTGACCGAATGCCGGGCCACGATGATCCATCGTCGGATTGTCAATCGCACGCAGCACTCGGTCTGGGACATTGGTCGGCCCCGGAATCTGCAAAAAGTGTCGCCCGCTTGTATTAGCCATTGGCCACCTCTGACGATAAGAATTGGATTCGGCAGCAATTATGCATACAAAATAATTTTTAGCAATATCTCTATTTATATCAATTTTTCTGTAGGTTAATTGAATTTGCCAAATGGTATATATTCTTATATTCTAATTTGTATACAA
>CAXFCV010000042.1:0-2053 GCA_964000975.1 uncultured Rhodospirillaceae bacterium
CCGTGGCATCAGGTCGGCATAGCGATATTGTTCCTTGAGCATGGCCTCCACGAGCCGGGCCCGGTCGCCATGGTATTCTGGTTTGTTCCAGAGATTATGAAGTTCCAGCGGATCGTTGTCGCGATCATAAAGCTCCCCGAAATTTTCCTCTACCCAAAGGGTCATACGCCAGCGGCCATCGGTAAATGTACGAACCTTAAAAAAGTCATCCACATCGACATTCTCGGGCAGTTCGTCTGCTTCGATTATCACGCCGGTTCTGTCAGGCTGCCTGCCTTCCTGGACGAGTCCGACAACATCCACCCCCTGAACACCGGTAAAAGGCTGAAGCCCAGCACGGGCAAGAACGCTCGGCATAAAATCAATTGCACTTGCTAGCATATCTGAGCGCTGACCAGCTTGCGCCTTTGGGTCAGCCCAGATCATGGGCATGCGGATAACCCCTTCCGTGTGGAGGCCATGCTTCAGCATGATCCCATGATCTCCCATGACGTCGCCATGGTCAGAAGTATAAATGACGATAGTGTTATCGGCCAAACCGAGAACATCAAGTTTGGCCAGGATACGCCCGATGCCGTCGTCCACCATGGAAATCATACCGTATGTGAGCGCTATTGACTCGCGAGCCTCTTGTTCATCCACGGCATAAGGATGCACATAAGTTCGGTTAGCTTCTCCTCTAGTAAGAGCTTCCTTCAACCGACCGATGAAGGGCGGTGGGTCGGTATGCTCTGCCCCGAGCGAATCTGGTACCGGGATCTCGGCAGGGTCGTACATGTCCCAGTATTTACCGGGCGGCGTAAAAGGATGATGCGGGTCCGTGTAACCGCACTGCAGGAAAAAGGGCCGTTCCGGATCCTGCGCGAAGCGTTCCAAGGCATCAATGCAAAGTTCCGTCACCCACGTCGTGGGGTAGAGTTCCTCCGGAATGCGCGTGCGCCAGGCTTGGGGAGCTTTGATTTTGCCAGTGTTATCGAGTGCATTTTCGGGGCCGCGCAATTGATGGGAGTCGGGATGCTTTTTTTCCAGCCAGGCCGAGTAGTCGCCGCCCACCCGATCCGCGTGAAACAGAGCGATTTTAGCTTCCTGGAATCCATAATAGGGCAATGCTACGCCATGTTCTGGGTTCTCATCCCAGACGCTGCGAAGTTCATTCCGGTATTCGGGCCCGTCAATCCGGCGGCGGAGCGCCTGTGAAAGGTCCTCCGGCGGTGAGACCCCATCTCCCTCCACGGCAAAGGTCTTGGGACGAACTGTAAGGTCCGTGAAATTTTGCAGATGCGATTTTCCCATCAATGATGTGCGATAGCCTGCGGCTGCCAGCAAGTCCATCAACGTCACGGAATCGAGCGGCAACGGATAACCATTTGTGGTGACGCCGGTCGCCGACGGCATGCGCCCAGTCGCTAGGCTCGCCCGGTTAGGCATACAGGTCGGCGACGCAACATAATATCGGTCAAATGTTAGGCCTCGGGCCGCCAACCCATCCATATTAGGCGTTCGTACGATGTCGTTGCCGTAGCAGCCGATATGATCGGCCCGGTGCTGGTCGGTAATAATGAACAGAAAATTCGGTCGTTTGGTAGTCATTATGGTTACCTTTTCTTTGACGTGCCGTAACCAGGGTGCGGCGGTGGGCGGCAGCTCAAATTCTATTACTTAACTCCAACGGCAAAACCAACCCGCGAAAGGAGCATAACTCAATAGAAAATTGCAGAAACCTTGTCTCTCCATTTTTTTCTCGCTGAGAGATCATCTAAGTCAGCCTAAAACTATTCTGGGTCCATCTTGTTATGGGCGCACCGGTACTACTTCCACTTGAGCGCCGTAATTGGATTGGCCGACGGTGAAGGGAAAAAACGTGAGAGCCTCTAATGGCAGGACGGGGCTCCCGGAAGTGACCCTATTTAGCCCGGCCCAGCCATCACGCATCCAGACCGTGCCAACCGGCATTGAATCCGAGACGTACGCGGCGGCCTCAAAGAAGCCACGGCTATTGAACACCTTGATGGCATTACCATGACCCAATTTACGGGCGTCCGCATCTGACCGC
>CAXFCV010000043.1:0-4360 GCA_964000975.1 uncultured Rhodospirillaceae bacterium
CCTTTGAGGGTGAGGGGGTTCACCACCACCCCGACATCGTCGACGACAGTATACTTGATGATTTCCAGACATCCTGTGTCCGGGTCGATTTCCACCTCACAGATGTGGCACCCGTTGGGGAAGGTCGGGGCCTCTGTCTCGAAATGCGAAGTCTCGGATAATCCTGGTTCCACACCGTCAGGTAGCTCGGAAGGGGTGTGGGCAATTTTGGCGATTTCTTGGATAGAAACCGACCGGTCTGTCCCGCCAATGGTGAAATCACCTTTATCAAATTCGATGTCACCGGCAGAAGCCTCCAAGACGTGGGATGCGATGACCTTGCCTTTTTCGATGACCTGGTCTGCGGCGAGCCGGAGTGCGCTCCCGCCCATAAATGTCGAGCGTGAGCCGAACGTCCCGTTGCCCTCGCCGATTTGAGCGGTGTCACCATCTACAAAAATAGCGTCGTCGGTATCAATGCCGAGCATGGAAAAGAGCATTTGCTTGTACATGGTCTCATGACCCTGGCCGCTGCCTTTGGTGCCGAGCACCATGGTGGCCTTGCCGTCCGCATCAAACGTAATCGACGCGGCCTCAGTGGGTTGCCCCTGAGCAAGCTCAATGGTGTTGGACAGGCCGATGCCCCTCAGTTTACCGCGAGACTGGGCGTCTGCGCGACGCGCCTCAAAGCCGGCAAAGTCCGCTTTCTCCATGCAAAGATCCATATTCTCTTCGAATTTACCGGAATCATAAGTGTACATGAACCCTGTTTTGTAGGGCAGAGCGTTTGCAGGGATATAGTTGCGCCGGCGCAATTCAATTCGGTCGATGCCCATTTCCTGTGCGGCCAAGTCGACCATGCGTTCCAGAACATAGGCCGCTTCGGGTCGGCCTGCTCCCCGATAGGGTGCCGTCTGATTGGTGTTGGTGAGCTGGAGCGTCACTTCGTCGTGGATCGCACCTGTTGTGTAGGGACCGGACAATACACCGATATGTGTAATAGCCGGGAAGGCTAGACGGTCGGTCGCGTAATATGCCCCTAAATTGGCCTTTGTTCTAATCCGGAGACCAAGAAACTTCCCATTCTCATCGAGACCAAGCTCGGCATCGGTGACATTGTCCCGCGCCTGGTTGTCGGTGAGCAATGCCTCTGTCCGGTCCGACACCCATTTAACAGGTTTGCCGCCGAGTTCCCGCGAAGCCCAAAGACAAAGAGTGTGTTCTGGATAGTTCCCGGCCTTCGTGCCAAACCCGCCGCCCATGTCTTCCGAAATCACCTGTACCTTCTCGAGTGGAACGTCGAAAATTTCGTCGGCAAGTGCGGCCCGAACCGCATGTGGTCCCTGTGTTCCGGCATAGAGCACATAGCGCCCATCGTCCGGATAGTAATGGCCCACACAACTTCTCACTTCCATAGAACAGCAGGCGATCCGGTTAATGATAAAACGCTGTTTTACAACACGGTGAGCGCCATCAATCGCCGCATCCGTGGCCTCCCGAGGGCCCAATTCATGCAGAAACGAAATGTTATCCGGACACCCCTCCCAGACTGCCGGGGAGCCCTCATCAGAGGCAACAACCGTATCCACTACGGAGGGTAAAGGGGCGTAGTCTACGTAGACCAGTTCAGACGCATCCAGTGCCTGCTCGAGCGTGTCCGCGACGATGAATGCGACATAGTCGCCGGCGAACTTAGTAGTATCGCTTACTAGGGCAGGCTGGGGTGAAACAAAAAAGTCTTCTCCATTGGGACGTTTTCTAGGAATACGGGGGGTTTGCGACCCAAGGCCGGAGGCCTCAAAGTCCTTTCCGGTAAGCACGAGGTGGACCCCCGGTGCTTGTAGGGCTTCCGAGGTGTCGATGGAGACGATTTTTGCGTGTGCATGAGGCGAACGAAGGACATATCCCCTCAAGACTCCCTCAATTTTTTTGTCGTCTAGATAATTACCCCGACCCGTCAAAAGGCGAGGATCTTCCAGCCGCGAAACAGACTGTCCAATTCCAAATTGACCCATGCGATACTCATATTCTGGTGTGTAATCTCACTAATATATGCGGGTTTACCCGCAGTTCCAGGTCCTTGAGGGGGAAAAAGGCCATTTAGATTGCACTATCCATCATAACAGCCAGCGAGCCGCCCGCGCATTTTTACGAGCGCCAGGATGGCATCGATCGTTGGCGTGGGCGTATCTGTCAACGTGCCCATTTCTGCAACGGCGCTGATCAAGGCATCTATTTCCATAGGCCGTCCTCTTTCTAAATCCTGAAGCATGGATGTCTTATGCGCCCCGACGGATTTGCCGCCCTCGATTCTTTTGTCGACGTCCAATGGGAAGTTTACGCCGATCTTTTCACCAACGTCTTGAGCTTCCAGCATCATGGCACGGATCAGCGCGCGGGTGTCCGGCGCTGTGCACATTTCTTCAAGCGTGGAGCCAGTTAGTGCACTGATAGGATTGAAACTGAGATTGCCCCAGAGTTTCAGCCAGATTTCATCTCGGATGCGTGGCCGTATGGGGGCGCGAAAGCCCGCGTTTACCAAAATCGCAGCGAGAGCTTGAACGCGGTCAGTTTTCTCACCAGAGGGTTCCCCGAGACTGAAACGATTGCCCTCAACGTGATTGACAACGCCGTAGTCCGTGACCTCGGCTGCCGGATAGACCACACTGGCGATAATGCGCTTCGGCCCAATTTTATCCCATTGCACACTGCCCGGATCGACGGTTTCAAGCCGCTTATTTTTATAGGCTCCGTCGAGTTCATGAAAATACCACCACGGCACCCCATTAACGCCCCAGACGACAGCGGTCTCAGGCCCCAGCAAAGGTCGGATGGCATCCGCAATGCCCGGCACCGAGTGGGCCTTTAACGTGATGATAACATAATCCTGTGGCCCCGCGTCTTCTGGGTTTTCAAATGCGGTGGGATGGGCCACGCGGCTGGTCTCCCCATGAATGACGGTGAGGCCGTTCTGCTGGATGGCTTCCAGGTGAGGGCCCCGGGCGATGAGTGTCACATCGTTACCGGCGAGACTGAGCTTCGCTCCCAGAAGTCCACCGATTGCCCCGGCCCCAAAAATGCAAATTTTCATCTGTTTAACCGAGCCCCAGTTTGGTGGCGAGGCCAATACGTTGCAATTTTCCGGTGGCGCCTTTAGGGATTTCATCCAGAATAAGCACCTTGCGCGGTACTTTAAAGTCCGCGAGCCGAGATCTCGCAAAGTCACGGAAGTCATTCTCTGATGCAGTCTCTCCGTCCCGGAGAACGATGGCGGCAGCCACCTCTTCCCCGAGTTTTTCGTGGGGCATAGCAAAGGTGACGACTTGTTGGACGGCCGGATGGTCCATGAGGATATCGTCCACCTCGCGGGGTGAAAATTTTTCGCCACCCCGATTGATGATCTCCTTTAGCCTGCCTGTGATGCTGATATAGCCGTCCTCGTCCATAACCCCTTGGTCGCCGGTTCGAAACCAGTCTCCTGAAAAGGCTTCCGCATTTGCCACCGCATTACTCTCGTAGCCGCTAAAAACACTCTCGCCCCGGATCACGATCTCACCGGCATTACCCGGTGCCAAAAGAGCGGCACCATCCTGAGCCATGATTGCGACCTCCGGCCCTGCGGCAATGCCGACGCTGCCCGGTTTACGGGGCGCGTCCGGTAGGGGATTGCTGGCCATCTGATGTGATGCTTCCGTCATGCCGTAGGCCTCGATCACCGGGCAGGTGAAAACTGTTTCCAATTCGACCATCACCTGGGGCGGAAGCGACGAGGAAGAAGAGCGGATAAAACGCAGCTTCGCTTTTTCTAGGACCTCCTTGTTGCGGTCTGCTCGTGTCAGAATGGTCTGGTGCATCGTCGGCACCGCTGTATACCAACTGGGTTTGATATCTTCGAGTAAGCTAAAAAAATTTAGAGCATTGAAGCCGGGGGTGCAAAAAACGGACGCACCGGCGCTCAGCGATGACAGCACAGCGGCAATGAGCCCGTGTATATGAAAGAGTGGCATGACGTTGAGGCATCTGTCCTCAGGTGTAAGCCGCAAAGTTTCTGCTATATTTCCAGCGGAGACGCAGATATTTCGATTAGTTAAGGGGACGATCTTGGGCCGGGATGTGGTGCCTGATGTGTGCAGCACGAGCGCGACATCATCGGGCGATGCAAAACCGCCATTTACCTGGGATGCTGCCGATAAGTCGCCCAAAATGCGAAAGGTGCCCGCCGGATCCTCTTCAGCCCAGTCGATCTCCAATACCGGAATATTCCGGGCCCGTGCTACATCACGCGCCGGGGTCGTGCTGCCGTGCGCCACCAAGAGCGCTTTGGCGTTGAGGTCAGACAGGTAAAAATTAAGCTCTTCTTCCCTGTACGCCGGATTGAGAG
>CAXFCV010000044.1:0-4663 GCA_964000975.1 uncultured Rhodospirillaceae bacterium
CCAGACGGTGCCATGGATGCCGATGCGCGACTTGAAATCATCGATTTCGAGAAAGTTGTCGGTGGGGTACTTAATGATGAAGAACGGGAGGAAATTGATACCTTGGGCGGTTTGGTTTTCTCTCTTGCTGGACGCGTCCCTGTTCGGGGCGAGCTTGTGAAACACGCGTCGGGCTTGGAAATAGAGGTCCTAGAGGCGGATCCTCGGCGCATAAAAAAATTACGGGTCCACGGTGTTTCCCTGGAGGGTCCGGGATCAATCCGGGGTTAACGGGCGGTCACATCGACCGGTCGATTAAACCTCTCACGCGGAGTTGCCCCATCGTTCAGATGTTTGCATGTTTTGAGGCGGTGCGTGCTTGGTTCACTTCTCTTACCGGGTGGCCCCGCCGCCTTATTGCCATGCTTTTAGGTGCGTCTATGACTTTGGCGCTTCCGCCCTTCCATATCTGGCCCATGCTGATTCCCGGACTTACCGCGCTTGTCTGGATGATTGATGGGAGCCGAACAAATACGGGTGTCCGGTTTTTATCGATTACGCGTCGCGCTGGCTGGTCCGCCTTTGCTGTCGGTTGGTGGTATGGCAATGGATTTTTCATGGCAGGGCTGTATTGGATCTCGTTCTCCTTTCTGGTAGACGCTGCGGTTTTTGCTTGGATGATCCCGTTCGCCCTTTTTGGGCTGTCGGCAGCCATGGCCGTCTATATTGGTCTAGGCAGTTGGGTTACTTTCATTAGCGCGCCCGCCGGTCTCCAGCGCGTCTTTCTCGTTGCCGTTTGGTGGGCCCTGTTTGAATGGCTGAGAGGATGGGCCTTTACCGGGTTTCCCTGGAATCTGTTGGGGACAGTTTGGACTAATGCTGAGGCGATGATCCAGGTGACGGCCCTGACGGGGGTCTATGGATTGAGTCTGGTAACCGCCCTTGCTGCAGCTGCCCCAGCGGCCCTCGGTTACGCGTCCATCTCCTGCAGGGCCCGATGGAACTATTTGATACTCCTCTGGATCTTCCCGTTTGCTGTGTGGATTGGCGGCGAGTTACGGCTTAAAAGTGCCAAAGACGATAACGTAGAGGGCGTGCGTCTTCGGCTAATCCAGCCCAATATTGCTCAGAAGGACAAATGGAACCCTCATTTGAGAGGGCGCCATTTAGAAAAGCTCGTGCAATTGAGCCGCCAGTCTGTCTTCATCGGAGAGGAGCCACCCACGCATGTTATATGGCCAGAAACGGCTACACCCCTGTCTCTGAGTACCGCTCCCAGTGTGCTGAGTATCGTGGCTAAGGCAGCACCGGTTCGCGGATCTCTTCTGACTGGTGCTCCCAGGCAATCCCGGGCGTTACACGGACCGCGCAAAATCTGGAACAGTTTTCATATCGTGACGGCAGAAGGTCGGGTTTTGGAAACCTATGACAAGCATCACCTTGTTCCTTTTGGGGAGTATATTCCTTTTAAAAAGTTTCTGCCCATTTCGAGCCTTGCTGGACGGCTTGATTTTTCTGCCGGTACAGGGCGCCGCACCCTTGCGGTTCCCGGAATGCCTGCCGTGTCCCCGCTCATTTGTTACGAGGCGGTTTTCCCTGGGAAGGCAAAGCCGGACCGTTTACAGGACCGCCCCGGTTGGCTACTCAATATCACCAATGACGCTTGGTTCGGTATATCGACTGGTCCCTATCAACATTTTGCCGCCACCCAGTTGCGCGCGGTGGAGGAGGGAATTCCGTTGGTTCGAGTTGCCAACACCGGCATCACTGGCATTACAGATGCTTATGGCCGGGTGATCGCGCAAACGGAGTTGAACAAGGATGACGTTATAGATAGTGGTCTACCAGTAGCATTAGCGGAGGCTACTTGGTATGGTAGGCACAGAAACCTGACCTTTTTATTTGTTACGCTATTATTTTTTGGGACATCCCGTATCTCAGTCCTGTTCCCCAACGAGTGACCTGTGCGAGTATTTACTTAGGCTTAAAGTTTTTCCTATCACCATTGGAAATCTGGGGGCAGGTAAAGGACATGACACTACTATTGAGACGATTATTCTGTTTGAGGAAAAACATTGAGCATCCTGCAACCGCACCTGTTACGCAAATGGACACTGGACAGGCTGGTGCCAATCAAACGTGTCACACGGTGTCCCTGATCTGATCAACATACATGTCGGAGCCCGGGTTCTTCTAAGACGCATCCTCTTGGGTCTTAACCAGGACAATTTGGGAGAAGCAGTTCGACTGATATTTCCGCGGTTCCAAAAAAATTAGCAGGGGGCTTAACGCATTGGTGCCAGTCGGATGTATGATCTAGCTCAAATCCCCGACGTGAGCGGGTCTGTTTTTTTCGACGATATGCTCAGAGGTGTGAAGGAGCCGGACGCCCTCGGCAAATCTGACGATGTGGCCGGCAATATTGAGATATTGGCCTAGCGTGAAACCCTCGAGTTGGTGTGCTCCTTACATAAAAAAGCAGGTTACCAGTTCGTAAGTGTATAAATTAATGGTAAAATTCACTGGCAAAGGCGCAGGCTTAGAAAACGCCGAGTAAAAGCACAAACCGACCAAACGTAAAAATACAAAATCTATGACTCCAAAAAATCTCATAAATTTCCAAGGGGGCGTGTTTTAAAATCTCTAAAAAGCCCGGCGTTATTCCCTCCCGATCGCGTGTTTCCGACTCTGGGGCGCGCGCCGTGGCGACAAGGCATGCGATCCCAAATCAGCTTGACGGTCTGGGGAAACATTGTCACAAAACTTAAGCTGCGCTGACAGGTTCCTGCTACGGTACGCTGGGCATTTGCAACCCGTCAGATATTGGAGGTCAATAATTCAAAATTTGGGATTAGATTGGAGGTCAGACTGTGTCGTCAGGTAATTTTCTTTTCACCAGTGAGTCCGTATCTGAGGGTCATCCAGACAAAGTCTGCGACAGGGTCTCTGATGCCATTGTTGATACTTATTTGACCGAAGATGCTCATTCCAGGGTGGCTGTTGAGACGCTTTGCACTACAAACCGGATTGTGCTTGCGGGCGAAGTTCGCGGACCAGAGTCGATCACCCATGACCAACTCGAGGCTGCTGCCCGAGCAGCGGTCAGGGACATTGGATACGAGCAAGACGGGTTTCACTGGGAAAATGCTGAAGTGTCCGTGCATGTTCACTCTCAATCCTCAGACATTGCCCAAGGCGTCGATGCTACGGGTAACAAGGATGAAGGCGCGGGAGACCAGGGCATTATGTTCGGATATGCCTGCAAGGAGACAGAAGCTTTAATGCCGGCGCCCATTTATTATTCCCATAAAATATTAGAGTCCCTGGCAAAGGTCCGCCATTCCGGCGCGGAGGATGGATTGGGACCGGACTCTAAAAGTCAGGTGACGCTGCAATACGAAAATGGCCAGCCGATGAAGGCTACGTCGGTCGTGGTATCAACTCAGCACGCTGAGGCCCTCAACCAGGAAGAGGTTCGGGAAATCGTTCGTCCGCACGTTGAGAACGTTCTTCCCAGCGCCTGGATGTGTCCGGAAAAAGAGTTTTATGTCAATCCGACGGGGCGCTTTGTGATCGGAGGTCCTGACGGGGACGCCGGCTTGACGGGGCGGAAAATTATTGTCGACACCTACGGCGGCGCGGCGCCCCATGGAGGCGGTGCGTTTTCGGGTAAGGATCCGACGAAAGTAGACCGCTCGGCGGCCTATGCCGCACGCTATTTGGCCAAAAACGTGGTGGCGGCTGACCTGGCGGACAGATGCACCATCCAACTTGCCTATGCCATCGGCGTGTCAAAGCCGCTCTCTGTCTACGTGGATTGCGCCGGAACGAGCAGCGTGGATGAAGAAAAACTGGCTCTCGCCCTTCAAGATGCAATGGATCTCAGCCCGCGTGGAATTCGGGAGCATTTGGCGCTTAGCCGGCCTATCTATGCGCGCACGGCTGCTTATGGCCATTTTGGTAGAGCACCAGATGCTGATGGGGGGTTCTCTTGGGAGAAAACCGACTTAGTTGATGCCATCAAGGCGGCTCTCTAGGGCGGATTTGGTCTTTCCCGGTGACGGTAATCAGTCCAAAAGAGAGACCGCAAAGAGATGGTAGCGCGGCTCCCAATTTTTATGGCCGACGAAAAGGCTATAAGATTAGACCGGCTCGCCAGGCTCTGGTTGACAAGCTTTTGCCACGCCTGTCCGCCGGGCTAAGGCACCCGGAATCCGTAAATGTTGAGGGCCTCTTTGAGACGCCTCCCCAGGATCTGTGGATGGAGATTGGGTTCGGTGCCGGTGAGCATCTTGCTCATCACGCCAGCCAATACCCTAACATTGGATTTATCGGGGTAGAGCCGTATGTTAATGGCGTCGCCGCCTTGTTAGCCACAATCAAAAACGATAATCTAGAAAATATTCGACTTTTTGATGACGATGTTAGGCTGCTGACTCCCCGCCTGCCTGATGGGTGTTTAGGACGACTATTTATATTGTTTTCGGATCCATGGCCTAAGGCGCGTCATAATCGCCGCCGAGTCTTTACCGCAGAAAATCTGATAGAGTTTGCCCGGATTCTCCGCGATGGCGCCGTTTTGAGATTTGCCTCCGATGACATGAGCTACGTGCGTCAGGCCTTAGACACTGTCCAAAAGAGCTCCGACTTTTACTGGCGCCCGACGGGCCCCTCAGACTGGCGG
>CAXFCV010000045.1:0-2882 GCA_964000975.1 uncultured Rhodospirillaceae bacterium
ATAACGGGGCTTTTCGGTATACGCGGCAGTCTCTGGTGTCTTACACTTGAAGATGGTACCAAATATAGCAGTTTAAACGGCTCTGGGAGGCTAAAAATTTGCTCTACGCGGGAAGTCTTAATTCTAATATCACATTGGAGGTAGAAGCTAAGAAGGCACAGCATAAGCGAGTAGCAAGCATACAACAGAACTCAGATAGATAAAACCTAGACGACAAAACAAAAATTCTGCTTTCCGGCAAAATTGGTATTTTTGACAGTAAGGTCAATTTCCAATTGTATAATGATGCCTCTCCAAGGTCAGATATCGTAACATCAAACCCATCACTGGTTGCGGTATAGAGTGAATTGTTGGCTGCGACCGCAGTGGGTGTGCACATGGATAAATCATAAACCGAGGGGGGTAACTCAATAATCAGGTCTTGCAGGAAATCAATAATGATCAACCCAGCAATGATTTCGAAGTCGAACGGAGTTAGCTGGAAAAAGTGTTTGGGCTCACGTTCTTTCGGTTGGCAGTAGTGCAAAAACGGGCCTGGTTGATCACACCCAGGGTTTTTCTCTAAACCTGATCATCGTTAATACGCTTGCAGAACTTTTTCAGCAGTGCGCGGGACAGATGAGTATAAGATACATAACATGGATCAACGCACAATCAGGGCGGACCTCAAGGCATCAGCCCTTGAGTTCTGCCGTGCATGTTCGATAAGGATGGCGGCCGGTGTCACGCCAGCACCATAATATTCTCGGTTGAGATCGTTCCGGCGCACAATAGCCGTTCCCTCGAGGGAAAAACCACCAAACAAGCCTTTCGCATCAGAAAAAGCAACGATGTCTGCGGCGAGGTTGGTAGTCGTCGATCCCTCCAGGCCCGTACCTACGGAACCGAGTGCGATGCTCAAATCAGCGCCGGCCTTGCCTTGGTGTTTAATTACGGCCTCCACCGCTTTACGGCTCCGCATGATCAGCGCAACACCTGCACGCTGGCCGCCAAACTGGATGCCCCAACTCCCACCTGCGAGCGTGTAAAATGCCGGATAGCCCCAGTTGCCATGTGTGTCGCGGGCTATAACGAGGCCATTGCCGGCCTCTGCGCCAACAAAAAATCCAGCTTTATAGACAGCGGGAAAGATAGCGACGCCCGCAGCATTCTGGAGGGCCGTTAGGAAGACCCGCCTGTCTTGCCGGTTCTTCAGTATATTGAGGGTTTTCAAAGAGTCGATTACGAGCCCGTCTGATGTTAGCACAGCTGAACTCGGCGAGATAGTCTCCGAGACTTTTGAGGTGAGTTCGTTAACGGTCGTACAGCCTACCAGGATTAGCATCGTGGCAGCTCCGGCCAGAGAGAATTTTTTAGCGCGCACGGCTCTCGCCCCTCGTGTCAGCAGCGATTAATATGGTGAGTGTGCAAGATTAATCGTAACCAAAGAGTTAAACGGAGCTATTCGCCTTGTTGCATAAGTTTGCCCTTGTACCTCGCCACTCGGAACATCCACAGAAATACGGCACTGCAGAGAATCAGGTACAAGAGATTGAGACCGACTGCACCAGCCAAGAGATCCCATCGGAAGACCTGATCGAAGAGGACGGAGCGCATGCCTTCAAAGACGTAAGTAGAGGGCAATGTCCAGGCGATGGGTTCGAGCCAGTCAGGCAGCACCTCCACCGGGTAATAAATACCGGTGATTGGCGCGATGAGAAAGACGCCAAGCCAGCACAAACTCTCGGCGCCGAGGCCCAGTCTGAGAAGTAATCCCGACACCAGGAGGCCTATGGCCCAACCCATAACCATCAGGTTGAAGAAAAAAGCAGCGAGTCCTAGGCCCAGATCAAAAACCCAGACATCAAACAAAGGCAGCGCTAAAAATGCGGCTGGTGTTACACTGATAAGGGTTCGGATTAAGCTGATGAACATGAGGGACGCAATCAATTCCGAGGGGCGCAGCGGACTGATGAACAGTTGGCCCAAGTTGCGCGCCCACATTTCCTCCAGGAATGTCAGGGCGAGGCCAAGGTTGGCCCGGAACAGAACATCCCACAACAGGACAGCACTGATAAGAACACCCGCCGCCTGCGCGACCCAGGAGCTGTGCTGCAAGAAAAATGTTGTAATGAAACCCCAGAGCAGGAGTTGGAATGTTGGCCAGTACGCGAGTTCGAGCAGCCGAGGCCAGGACGAACGCAGCAAATATGAATGTCGAAGGACCATCGCCCATATGCGCTGCCAGGCGCAGCTCACGAGACGGTCTCCCGGGCTCCGCTCGAGTCTCGAACGATGTCCAAAAATACGTCTTCCAGCTTATCACGGCCATAGCGGGAAATCAGGCCCCGTGGTGACCCTTGGTCAGCTATTAATCCTGCTTTCATCATCACCACGTCATGGCACAAACGCTCTACTTCGCCCATGTTGTGCGAGGCTAGAAGGATCGTTGCGCTGGATCTTTGATGATAGGCCTCAAAATAACCGCGGACCCAGTCAGCAGTATCGGGGTCAAGCGAGGCAGTTGGTTCATCCAGGAGTAATACGTCCGGATCATTGATTAGTGCTTTCGCGAGGGATGCCCGGGTTTTCTGTCCGGCTGATAATTCACCGAGGGGCGTTTTCAATAGTTCTGTCAGCGCAAGGCCTTCTGCCATTCGGTTGACGTGATATTTGATGTCCTTGAGGCCATATAGATTTGCGTAGACGGAGAGATTCTCGGCAACCGTTAGCCGAGCTGGCATGCCGACATAAGGAGACGAAAAATTCATTCGGGGCAGTACACGGTGCCGCTCGGTCAGCATGTTGGTCCCCAAGATGTTGATTTCGCCTGCGGTGGGAACGAGGACACCCAGTATCATTGAGAGGGTCGTCGTTTTCCCAGCACCGTTTCCGCCGAGAAG
>CAXFCV010000046.1:0-6755 GCA_964000975.1 uncultured Rhodospirillaceae bacterium
CCAGCTTGCTGACCGCTTGCGTGCTATTAGGACTAATTTTCCTTACGCCTTTTTTTATTTGGGAAACGATCACCGTAGGCTATGTGCCACTCCGCATTGAGACATTTGGGGGTGTTGCCTATCTCGCGATTATTTCGACGGCAGTCGCCTACATGGCTTATAACCAAGCAGTGGAAAACATTGGTGCAAACAAAGCCGGGCTCGTCTCGTACCTCCTTCCGATATTTGGCAGTATTCTTGCCATTCTAATTTTAGATGAAATTTTCCAAGTTTTTCATGGCGTCGGATTTGCCCTAATATTAGGAGGGGTTTTAGTGGCAGCGAGAGCCAAAACCCGCCAAAGTCCATGAGCCGTTGATGGTGAGCTTGAGTTGCAAGGCATGACGTTCAAGGAACTAAGGAATGCTGTCGGCATGTCCGAAAAGGACTACGTCCATTTTGCGGCTCTCGACGACGAAACCGAGATCCGGAAGCTCGATGAGGGTTCACACCCTCGCCAGCAAGCCTTGGTAGAACAGTTGGCCAAATTAGACGCCACTATAGAAACCGCTGTTTTCGCAGAGATAGATGCCTATTCCCTGCGCTCTGAGCGAGACACCATCCTTGTTCGATTTTTAAATGAAGACGACTTCGCATTGTACGAGCCAGACTTATTTGAAGATCTAGGCTCGGCAACTGTCCACAACGCTTTTATCAGCAGGGTCAAACGAGCTATCGAACGCCTTGGAGGCCAGGCCGAGATCGCTTTCATGGACTCCACGTTCTACGAGGCTTGGCTAGGTGTGAATGATTTTGACGACAGCCGAGACCTCCGGATCGCATGGGCCCGTCAACAAATGCGGGGCCTCTCCAAATAGACGCCTAAATCCCTTTGATTATTCCGCCATCGACGCGAACCATTGACCCCGTCACGTATCCCGCATGGTCGCTCATTAAGAAAACGGCAACCTTAGCAAACTCCTCTGGCGTACCAAAACGACCGGCGGGAATGGTAGCCAGAGAAGCCTCTTCAAATGCCTCCAGGGTCATGCCCTGGCGCTCTGCATTTTGGGTATTTATCTGGGCCAGTCGGCCTGTGTTGATCCGGCCCGGCACTATCATGTTTACGGTGATCCCATCCTTGGCAACCTCGCCTGCGAGGGACTTGCTAAACCCAGCCGCTGCCGCCCGCACAGTATTTGAAACAGCGAGATTCGCAATGGGCTGAACGACGCCGGAGGACGCAACCGTCAGAACGCGTCCCCAACGGCGAGCCGCCATGCCTTTGACGGCGGACTCAGTAAGTCGGACGACCGTCATCAGGAGCCCCTGCACACTCTCAGACCAAACGTCATCGGATACCCCGCGACTTCCCGATGGCGGCGGACCGCCTGTATTGTTGAGAAGGATATCGATCTCCCAATCATTCTCAATTTTATGGCATAGGTCGGCAACGGCTTTGGCATCGGTAAGATCTATGGTATGCGGTATCACTTCGACACCATGTTCTGTCCGTATTTCCGATGCCAGCTTCCGAATTCCATCGGAATTACGGGCACCGATAATAACGTTGCACCCCTCTTCACCGAGCGCATGTGCGACAGCGGCCCCGATGCCTTGAGATGCGCCGAAAACGAGCGCCCATTTTCCTTCGATTCCCAGATCCATTGCGTTTTCCGTTATCAACCTGCAATTTAATTTGTTCTCGATTGTTCGTCTGTATAAAGTCGCGAAGCAGGTCAGACAAAACAAAAATGCTGGATTTCAGAACATGAGAAATCTGTATCTTCCGGGACGCTCGACTGTTCATGCCCCCAATGGCATGGCCGCAACATCGCACCCACTGGCGACGACAGCTGCATTGGATATTATGCGGCGCGGCGGCAATGCAATGGATGCAGCCATCGCTGCTGTCGCCGTTCAATGTGTCGTAGAACCCCAATCCACGGGTATTGGAGGAGATTGCTTTTGCCTGTATTCGCCAAAGGGCAAAGGAGTGATCGCATTCAACGGATCGGGCACGGCGCCCGCTGCCGCAACGGTGGAATGGTATCTTGAAAACGGCATTGAGACGATAGAGCAGCACTCACCCCACGCCGTTACGGTTCCCGGTGCGATTGACGCCTGGTCTAAATTGCTAACCGATCACGGCACGATGAGCCTGGGGGATCTCTTACAGCCGGCCATCGGTTATGCCAGGGATGGCGCACCGGTTAATCACCGGCAATCGCACGATTGGAAATTGAGTGAGAGCTTACTCTCAATTGATCCGGCGTCTGCAACCCAATTTCTAGTTGATGGAAAGGCGCCTGAAGTAGGGACACGGGTGAAACTCCCACTCTTGGCCAAAACGCTTGAGCATATCGCTGATCAGGGAAGGGAGGGATTTTACTCAGGCTGGGTCGCACAAGACATCGTTTCCCATCTGAAAAACCTTGGGGGCCTTCACACACTGAAGGACTTCGAGAATTACACAGGTAAGTATGTCACGCCGATCAGTACCAACTACCGCGGTTTCGACGTCTACGAGTGCCCCCCCAACGGCCAGGGGATCGTCGCGCTGGCGGCTCTTAATATTTTATCGGGATTCAATATGCGAGATCATGACGCTGTCTCCGTGGATCGCCTGCATTTGGAGATTGAGGCTATTCGTTTGGCCTATCGTGACCGCAATACCGTGCTGGGCGATCCAGATTTCGGCAACATTCCGGTTGATGAATGGCTGTCTGAAAAGCACGCTGCTCAGGAACGTGCCCATATCAGTGTTGACCAGCGCATGCCGGACATCCCTTGGTCGCGACTACCCGCACACAAGGATACCGTGTATCTAACCGTTGTTGATAAAGACCGAAATGCAGTCAGTTTTATTAATACACTTTTTTACATGTTCGGTTCTGGACTAACAGCGCCAAAATCGGGCGTGCTGCTGCAAAATCGTGGTATGGGATTTGTAATTGACCCCAACCATTTAAACTGTATTTCGCCTAATAAACGCCCCTTACACACAATTATTCCCGGTATGCTGATCAAGGATGGCAAAGCACAAATGCCGTTCGGCGTGATGGGTGGGTCCTATCAGGCCTGCGGTCATGTGCACCTTCTCACCAACATAATTGATTATGATATGGATTTGCAGGAGGCCCTGGATTGTACCCGGGTATTTCCAGACGTGGACGACCCAAAGGGCAGAGTACAAGTGGAACCGGGGCTGCCAATAGAAGTTTTGGAGGGGCTTCAAAGCAAGGGGCATACGACTTATGTTCCTGACCGTCCCATCGGCGGTGCCCAGGCAATCTGGATTGATTGGGAGAGTGATGTTCTAAGAGGAGCATCAGAACCCCGGAAGGATGGGATGGCTGCTGGATTTTGAGTTAAATAAAAAATTATCCGCAGGAAAACCGACCTTTTGTTTTGTCCGAATCGGGACATGTAACAGCCAGATATTCAGCGCATATTCTGATTGATAAACCAAATTGGCTTGCATATCGGCGACCCTTCGTAATCCGAATCACCGTCAAAATAATAACAAATATCAAGTTATAGATAAATTTATAGAGATTTTTGCCAGATCTATTCTTTATTTTCCATGGCAGACTTCTGCTGATTTTTTTTGCTAGGTTCGGATACAGGCCAAATTTGCACTATTTCAAGTCAATTAAGCTGATTATACTTGAACAGACCCACACGTGAATAGCGAGAGATGAGGAATTTTCTCTCGGTGGTTGCGCGTGGATAATTGGATGGAGAGAGAACGAAAATTCCATGTGGAATCTTCGAAGAATTGTTGTGTCTAAAATGCATCGCATTAGGCATCTTAAATTCGCAAAATCTTTTGCGGAGCGAGTTGCAATGAAGATGCGTTGTAGGACATCTATTCAACTGGCTATCGCCAGCGGGTTTGTTGTTTTCGTGACTAACTTCGCGCAGGCCGAGAGCTTGTCGTCCCTTATCCCAGAGCTCCTTAAAACCAACAATCTAGTAAAGGCCTCGGCAGCAGCAGCAGCAGCAGCTAACGAGCAAATCCGTGTAAGCGAGGGAGGATGGCTACCCACGCTCGGTGTCACAGGTATATACGGGCATGAAAAACAAAAAAAACCCGAAGGCACAGATGACACGGATTATGCCGCGCGTTCGGTTGACTTATCGGTAACCCAGTTACTCTGGGATTTTGGTAATGTAAACTCGCAGATTCGGACGAGCCAGATAGGGCTTACGCGCGCAGAAGCAGACCTTGAACTTCGACGTCAGGAAGTCACATTGCGAGGTGTGAGTGCCTTTCTCAATCTCCGACGTGCGAATGAAACCCTCATGTTTGCCCGTGAGTCTGAGAACAACATCAAGAAGCAAACGGAACTGGAGGATGCCCTCGTCAAACGTGGCGCCGGTCTCTCCACTGATGTTTTGCAGTCAAAACGGCAATTGGCCTCGGCCCAATCCCGGCGCGTCCAGGCCGAGGGACAATTAGCTCTCGCAAAGAACGAGTACCGAGCCATTTTCTTAACTGAGGTCGCGGACCTCAACAACCTAAAAAAGCCCCTACTCCCAATAGAAGTTGTGCCAGCCACCTTGTCAGAGGCGCTAAACATAGCTTTCCGTGAAAATCCAGCCTTGCGGGTCGCCGCTGCAGATACAAGGCTCGCTCGTGAGAGCGTAAACACCACACGTTCATCATCGTTCTTCCCGAAAATCGATGCCGTTGGTGAGAGCAAATACAAGAAGGATTCGGGCGGTACGCCAGGAGAACAGAGGGAGCTTTTCGCCAAACTGCAAATGACTTTCAATTTTAACCTAGGAATGACGGCCCTGAACAGTCTTAAAGCCGCTGAAAATGCTGTGACAAGCAGCAGCAAGACGGAGGCATTCCAGCGAGAAACCGTTGAACAACGCGTAAGAAACGCGTGGGACAATCTACTAATTAATCGAACAAATTTCAAAATCCTGCAAAACGAGACAGCCATTGCGGCTGAATTTCTGGATTTGGTCCGAAAAGAGAGGCAGCTTGGAAATCGACAGTTGCAAGACGTTCTTCAAGGTGAAACTGCACTCATAAATGCCAATAGCAGCGCTACGGCGGCCGAGACAGATATCGCCATCGGGGTCTATGAGCTTTTGGCAGCAATGGGACGTCTCACAATGGAAGTCATTCAGGATTGATGTCCTATCTCAAAGCTAGACACTTGAATCTCAAATCGAGGCGACGAGAGTAACGAGTAATAACAATCAATGAGGCCTCGACCTTAAACCTCCTATGCTCCTTGAAATTTTGGTGGCCGCTTCTCCATAAATGCACGGCGGCCCTCCTTATAATCATCACTGTCCGAACAAGACTGCATTAAATCGATACAATAGTCCTGGTTCCAATCCCCGGGATGCTCAGCGACTTCATTGATGATGAGTTTATTGGCCGTCACCGAAAGCGGCGCATTTCCGGCAATAGTTGTTGCATAGTCGGTGACGTAATCCTCTAGGTCATCCTTCGGAACGACACGGTTAACGAGCCCAAGATGCTGCATTTCCTCGGCGTCATAGCGACGGCCGGTCATAAGAATTTCCTTCGCCGTGGATGGTCCAACCACATCAGTAACCCAGCGGCTGAAGTTAGGTCGGTAGGCGATACCGAGCCGGGCCGCGGGAATGGCGAAAACAGCATCATCCGAGCAAATCCGGAAGTCACAGGCGCAGGCCAGCGCCACACCACCCCCCATACAAAAACCTGGAATCATGGCAATGGTCGCCTTGGTACAGTCCTTCAAGCCCTGATACATGCGGTCGGTCGTTGCCTCGTAAAGCTTAGTGTTCTCTGGATTTGAACGGAGCGCCTCAAACTCGGAAATATCCTGGCCCGATACAAAGGATTTTCCACCCGCCCCCGTCACAACAACCACACGAACGCTGTCATCTACGTTCATGCTGGCAAAAGCGTCCGCGGCTTCCGCGGCCATGGCCATAGAGACGGCGTTCCTCTTTTCTGCGTTATTATAAATCACCCAGCCGATATGGTTTTCGACACGGGTCAGGATTTTATCGGTCATGGGGGCTCACTTTTCTGGTTGAAGACCCACACTAACCCGTGAAAGCCAACCATTCAAATGTAGACAGAGTATGTAATATTCGAATGCGAAAAAATAAATTACTATAATTATGGTGGTATAAGGATATTTGAACTTCAAAATAAATTCACACTGAAAATCTAGAATATCCAAATCAGTAAGGCGCGAATGATTGGGTATGTTTTTTATAAGAATTAAAAACAGGGGAGTTAATCAATATGGCAACCGAGATTTATACACCGACAAAAGAAGAGATTGATGCGAGAGTAAGTCGTTTTTCAGCGTTACAACCAATGTCTACGGCAGCTGACCTTGCTTGGGTAGGTCAAGAGGCCATGGACGTGTTCTATGCACGAAAACTGATGCCGGTGATTTTAGACGATACAAAAAACCCGTTTGGAAATCAGGCCCCTATTATTGGGGCGGCAGGTTCAACGATGTTTATCTCTATTATGCCGCCAGGCCAGGGACCGTGCCTCCACTCCCATAATGGCACGTTTGAGACTTTTATGGTCCTTGATGGAACCATTAAATATGAAATTGGAGAACCGGTCGCTCATTCGGTCACCTTGGAGAAATGGGATGTTTTTTCCTGTCCTCCAAATGTCTATCGAGGGTTTCATAACGTGGGCGACATAGACGCCGTTCAACTTACGGTTATCACAGGCACCGGTGAGGGCCGAGATGATGTTTCGATGCCCGATTCAATAGCTAAAAACGTAGAGA
>CAXFCV010000047.1:0-11385 GCA_964000975.1 uncultured Rhodospirillaceae bacterium
CAATATAACACACGTGGCCCATATCCTCGACGATCTCATCCACCTCATCAGGCACGCTAACAGTCACAAATTGTTCAGGATATGTGAACCCTTCAAATTCAATTTCTTGAGACTTTCGAACCGCACTGCGAGAGCCGTCAGAGCCTATTAAGTAATCACAAGTAATTTCCTCAACACCGCCTGGCGTCTCGTAACTAACCGTCACCGCGTCGGCATCCTGTAACGCCCCCAAAAATTTGGACTGAAACCGTATCTCAGCGTGCGAGTACTCTCCCAGCATCTTTTCGATCACGCGGGTTAGTTTGAATTGTTCGCATTGCAGGCGGTATGGGTGGTTGGTTCGATCTTTGATCAGATCATGATCAAACTCAACAATAAGCCCATCATCTAGATCCCGATATTGGATCTTGGGCGTAATCAATCCCTGGGCTACAAGTTGAGGCGTGACACCGAGTTCGTCTAACATATCGAGAGTTGGTGGATGAAACGTCGATGCCCGAAGTTCCGGCACGAGATCTTCCCCCGCCTCCAAAATGGTAACCGACACGTCTGCCCGAGCAAGAATGAGGGCAGTCACACAACCCACTGGTCCTGCGCCCGCGATCACGACTTGTCTGGCGTTTCGATTATTTGAAGTCATGTTTTAGTGCCTCTCCAACAGCCAGCCTCTGCCGAAGAACTGATCGTTAACTCCGATGGTCCGGAAAGTATGCCAGATAGTTGCGACGTTTATAGGAATTATAGGTTTGCCTAGCTGTTTTTCCAGGGCCGGGAATATATCCAATGCTGTAAGGTTGGTACCCGCCTGCACTATGGCATCCACATCGTCGCCATCCAATTGATTAAGTACGACATCAATGACCTCGGACGGCGGCGTATGCGCTATAGAAGTGGCGGTATCACACTTAAGCCCCACCACATTAGTCACCTCATACCCCGTTTCTTCGAGGAACCGATGAACTTGTTCATCGCCCACAGGCTGATAGGGCGTGATTGCGGCCACGCGCTTAGCACCGAAGGCTTTTAGGGACTCATCGAGAGCGTTCGCGCCTGTACAAATGCCAATCTCATCCCCACACACGTCCCGAAGACGGGCTGTAAACTCAGCATTCCCCTCTAGACCGCCCCAAAATGTCTCGGCGGACATGCCCATCATAATCTGTGATGGCTCGCAGGTCATAGCATCTCGCATAGCATGCGGGATAGTGTGTCGGATGGCCTCAATAAAGGCCAGGAACATATTGTCGCTGGACAGGTCAGGCTGCTCCACAAAAAAACGGCAGAAATGCCATGACACCCCAGGTGGGACCAACTGCTGGCAGTCATATTCTACGCCGATGTTGGTTGACGGAAGGATAACTGCAATCCTACCACGGGACCCAATCCAAGGTTCCTGTGGTTTCAATTTTACCTCTTGGTTCATGGGCTCCCCTTAGGTAAATCTATCGGTGGGTTAAGATCTACGGTTCAAGTCGCAGATTATACCCACGGAATCCTGAATTGAAATGGCAGAATAGAAGTGACAGATGGAAAACGATAATCGTGTAATAATAGCCGGTGCCGGCCCCGTCGGATATACCGCTGCCCTCAACCTCGCCCATTATGGCATACCCTTCACCTTGTTGGAGGCAGAGGCCATGATTAAGGATGACCCGCGCGCAGGAACTATCCACCCCCCTAGTTTAGAAATGTTTGAGAGACTTGGGGTCGCGGAAACCATGATTGAAAGGGGCTACATTGTTCGAAATTACCATTACCGAGACCGCAAGACCGGACTGGTGGCCAATTTCGACTTAGGCGTTCTGGCAGAGGACACCCCATTTCCCTACAGGTTGATGCTCGAACAACACAAAGTATCGGGCATAGTCCATGACGCTCTGCAGAAACACGATGACTACAGCATTCTGCGGCAACACACAGTAAAAAATGTGACGCAGAGTCGGGACGCCGTCACTGTAGAGGTCAGCACACCCGATGGCCCAAAAAGCATTAGGGGACGCTATCTAATTGGATGCGATGGCGGGCGAAGCCAGGTGCGGAAATGCATGGATGTTGACTTTGCCGGTTTTACCCACCCGGAACGTTTCTTAGTAGTTTCGACAACTTATAATTTCGCCGACGTAGGATACGCATTCACAAATTACATAGCCGATCCAAAGGAATGGTGTGCCCTTTTCAAGGTTCCTGGCTGGAACGATGAAGGGATTTGGCGAGTGGTCTTTCCTACGGATCCAAGTCTCTCGCAGGAAGAACTGTTTGACGATGACGCCATCGAAGCGCGGCTCCAAGGCTTTCAGTCCAAGAAACAACCCTTCGAAATCGTTCATAGAAACTTATATCAGGTGCACCAGCGCGTAGCTTCCCGCTATCGCGACGGCCGCATCCTCGTCGCGGGTGACGCCGCACACATAAATAACCCGCTCGGCGGAATGGGAATGAACTTCGGCTTTCACGATGTCTTCAGCTTGACAGAAAAGCTTGCCAAAATCTGGACAAATGAGGCTGAAGAAGACCTGCTGGATCTTTACGATCGTCAAAGGCGAACGGTGGCCGAAGAATACCTTCAGCGGCAGACCATAGAAAACAAAAAAAATCTGGAGAACACCGACCCAGCCGAGCGAGAAGCATTCCACGATAGCCTCCGTGAAATCATTTCAGACCCGGCTAAAGCGCGGCCTTACCTGAGGCGGGCCTCGATGATTGAGGGGATCGAGAGGGCCGCATCAATTAATTAGCCTAATTCCCTGGGTTGATTTTGTTGAGTAGAATAAACTCTTGTCGAGGGAAGTCAGCTTCTCTAAGTGGCCATCTGCCGGCGCAGCTTCAACTCCCAAGCCAAACCTGCACCTGAGAGAATGGCGCCGGCAACTTGCACTGCTACGGCCCCTTCAAAAGCCTCGGTAGGTAAAAGCAAGAAAAATCCGCCAACGATATAAATGATGCGATGCGTCATATTTAACCGGGTCAAAAAATATCCAGTAAAACCCGCTGAAGCGATCCAGATACCCGCCACCGCCGTAACAAAGGTCAGCGCTATATCGAGAGCTGATCCTACCATTATCAAATTGGGTGCAACTACAAATAGGAAGGGCACAATAAATGCTGGCCATCCAAACCGGCACGCCGCCCATGCGGTTGCCATTGGCGGGGTTTCTGAGAGTTTTGCTGCAGTGAATGCCGCAAGAGCGACTGGAGGAGAAATCATCGACATCAACCCAAAATACAAAACAAACAAATGGGCGGACAAGGGCTCAACACCCAGATCGATTAAGGGTTGCGTGGCTAGGACCGCCAGAAGAAAATAAATCGCCGTTGTCGGCATTCCCATGCCAAGAATAATACAAATAACGGCCGTTAAGCCGAGGAGTAAAAATAGATTTCCCTCACCGACCTGAACCAACATGAACGTCAGCCCAAAGCTGAGACCTGTCGCTTCTAAGACACCGATGATTAAGCCTGCAGCCGCCCCGATCACAATAATATCAACCGAAATTTCTCCTGTCTTTTTGAGGCATAGCCACATCGTCGATAGTGTCAGTCTCTTCTCGTTGTATGAAAAAATTGATCCTAAGACACAAATCGAGACGGTGCCAAAAAGAGCGGCGGTTTCAGGGGCAGCGTTCAACCAGAAAAGCGCGCCCAGCAGAATGATAAACGGGACCAAAAAATACCACCCCGATTTCATCACTTTTTTGAATGACGGGATTTGATCACTAGGGATCGGTTTAATTCCGATTTTTCCAGCCTCAAGGTCAGCCTGCAAAAACACGGAAATGTAATACAAGAGGGCCGGTAAAAGGGCCGCGATGATCACTTCCTGATAGAGTACATCTGCGAGTTCAGCCATAAGAAACGCGGCAGCACCCATAATTGGAGGCATAATTTGGCCTCCTGTGGACGCAACTGCTTCTATTGCTCCAGCCACCTTACGAGAATATCCCCCTTGGCGCATGAGAGGAATCGTGATCACTCCAGTGGATGCCACATTGGATACCGCGCTGCCGGAAATTGAGCCAAAAAGACCCGACGCTACTACCGCAATTTTCGCAGACCCACCGCGCGAATGTCCCATTAGCGCCGCAGCCAAATCGGTAAAATATTCTGACCCACCCGATCGCAGTAATACCTGACCCAAAAAGATAAAAATGACCACTACCGTAAAAATTATGATGAGCGGGGTACCCAACAGGGCATTTGTATCAATGCCTAGGTAGGAGAAGAATTTCGATAATTCCAATGACCTGCCGGATAGAACCCCAGGCACTAGATGGCCCAAAAGCCCGTATGCCATAAAGACAAAAAGCACACACAGCAAACCCCAGCCCGCCGTCCGCCTTAGGGCCTCTGCTGTCAACACTATCAGGAGAAATCCGACGATCGATGACTCGACCGGCAGGTAAGCAACCTGGTCAAGCAACAAAGGGTATCGGAAAAATAAATACCAACCTAGGATAAAGCCAACCAATGCCGCTAGGGCATCGTACCATGGCAAGTATCCTAAACGTCGGTTTCCAGCGCGGATATTTAAAAAAATAATGGAAAAGGTTAAACCTAACACGCCGCAAATAACTTGTTCAGTTATAAGAGCGATACCCAAATCGACGACAATACCGCTGGCCCAAATTATACCGATGACTGCGAGCGCAGCGCCAAGCCAAGGTGTCAACGCCCGTGCCATTTTTGACGACGGCACGGGCGCTTCTTCGGATGTATTTGGAACTTGGTCTATTTCCAAATACCCTTTTCCTTAAACAGTTTGATAGCCCCAGGATGGTATTTGAGATCACCCTGTTTTTTCGACATACCTTTCGGGTTAAAACCCCGCCACATGGGCGACGCGCCGACCAATGACTTTTTGTTATCGTGCATTGCTTTGGCAACACGATACGCTACGTCATTTGATACGTGTTTACCGGCAAACAGCATGTAATCAAAATGGAACAAGTTTGTAGGCACTTCGACACCAGGGATTTTAGGGTTGGGCTGTACCGTCCTGATGTCTGCACCGGGCATCATTTTCGCTACTTTCGCTTGAGTGGCTGGAGACATATCCATCGAGATAAAACGAATTCCCCCGGTTTTTTTTGCGATCAGTTTCATAAAACCAGACCCATAAGCTCCAATAGCAAAATCGATCTTCCCGGCCATCAAGGCCTTCCAACTTGGCACAAGAGCAGAGATTGGAACATTCTTGGTATCTGCAATTGTGAGGTCGCCAGTCGCTAGGGCCGTTTTGATAATTTCATTAAAAAGTGGTGCCGCTTTGAAACCCGTGGGAGCGCGGGAGCCCTTAAGGTCTCCAACCGATTTAAAATTGGTCTTTTTCCCGACTAATGGTCCAACCCGGAATTTCATCAATGTTGCTACCAGACGAATATTTGGGTTTGGCCGACCTTCGGACAAAACTTCGCCATTAATTGACCAAGCTGTTTGCATGATGTTGGCGACGCCAAACTCCAGTGAGCCGTCATTTACAGCCGGTATATATTTTTGAGTGCCGGCCATAGGCGTCGGGCGCATTTGCATCCCTGCATGTTGAGAAGTGACCTTTGCAATCGCAGCAGATACCTGGCTAGTAGCACCCTTGGCGGTGGTCCCTATACCAACGGTCTGAGCCGATGCCACGCTCGCCGTAATGACGATGGCGCCAGCGGCCAATAAAACAGATTTGAATGCCATTCTCCTAATCTCCCTTTTGGATGAATGATGTGGTTTGACTTTATGAGTTTTAGTAAGTTGTCTTGAACGAGGTTGAACGTAATACAATAAATACCTGCTTTAAATCAAATGTTGAAGGGGCCAACAGTTGACTACCCATCCCCCAATCCTGGTCACAGGCGCATCCGGCAAAACAGGCAGCAAGGTTGTCGAAGCCTTGTCGGCGCGGGGCGCAGTCGTGCGGGCTTTTATTCGCCGAGAAGACGCCGCGCGTGCGGTAAGAAAACTGGGTGCGGCAGAAACCGCGCTGGGTGATTTATATGACGATGACAGCCTGAAAAGAGCGTTGGCAGGATGCCGAGGTGTGATCCACATTTGTCCGCCTATGAATCCTGATGAAACGAACATCGCAAAACGGATTACAGACCACTGTCTCGCCGCCGGCGTAGGGAGGCTAATACTCTATTCTGTTCTGCACCCTCTAATGGAAGACGTGCCGCATCACGATCACAAATTGCACGCAGAACGCTATTTAGTGAACTCTGGCCAAAACTATACCATCCTTCAGCCGTCACGTTACATGCAGCACCTCGTCCCCATCTGGAACACGGTCCTGGAAACCGGCATCCACGCGATGCCATTCAGTACTACAATGAGATTTAGCGTCGCCGACTTGAATGACCTAGCGGAAGCCACCGCCGCCGTCGCAATTGAAGAGGGTCACGAGAGTGCTACATATCAACTCGCGGGGCCCGAACAATTAAGCCAGACCGACATGGCTGAGATCTTATCCAACCTCATCGGCAAGACCATTACGGCACGGGCTAAATCACTTGAGCAGTTTGAAGCGGATGCCCGGTTGGGCGGCATGCCAGAGGAACGCCTCCAAACCATGTTAAAAATGAATGCGCATTATGATACTCACGGCTTAGTTGGTAATCCTAATGTCCTTAAGTGGATTCTGGGACGGGAGCCGACGCACTTCCGAGAGTTCGTCACACGTGATTTACTGACCAATTAGGCAAGGAAAAAACAACATGCCAATAGAAGAAACCGACCGAGACCCGAGATTGAAAGGCCCTTTGGCAGGGGTCCGCGTGATCGAAATGGGCCAGTTGCTGGCAGGCCCGTTTGCTTCTTCCCGGCTGGCTGACTTTGGTGCAGAAGTGATCAAGGTGGAGACCCCCGGCAAAGGGGATCCAATGCGTCAATGGGGTCATCACCGCTTCAAAGGGCGGCCAGTCTGGTGGCCTATCCTAGCGCGGAATAAGAAATCTGTAACCGCCAACCTTCGGGAGGAGCAGGGCCAGGACCTTATCCGAAAGCTCGTTAAAGAAGCTGACGTACTGGTCGAGAACTTCAAACCAGGCACATTGGAAAAATGGGGACTCGGTCCGGATGACCTACATGGGATAAACCCCGGCTTGATCATCGGGCGTATTTCTGGCTACGGCCAGACCGGCCCTTATGCCGACCGGCCTGGCTTCGCTAGCGTAGGGGAAGCCATGAGCGGCATGCGCTATATCAATGGCTTTCCGGATATGCCGCCACCTCGAAATGGTATCTCTCTGGGCGATACCCTCACAGGTATGTTCGCAGCCCAGGGCATCCTGATGGCGCTCTATCAACGAGACGCCCTGGGTGGTGGCAAAGGCCAAGTGGTGGACGCAGCAATCACCGAGAGCTGCTTTCAGTTGATGGAGGGCACATTACCGGAATACGATAAAGCAGGCATCGTTCGTAAACCGTCTGGTACCTGCCTTCCCAATATAGCCCCGTCCAATATTTACCCGACCGAAGACGGCAATTATGTGGTGATCGCCGCGAACATCGACCCAATGTACCGACGCCTATGCACTGCCATGGATAAGCCCGAATTGGCCGATGACCCCCGCTTTGTGGATCACAAGGCTCGGGGCGAGAACGCCGAAGAACTGGATGGGATTATCGGCGATTGGTCTAGCACCATGAGCACAGCGGAACTCACCCAGCATTTGGACGACCATGGGGTCGTTGTCGGTCCCATTAATTCCATTGCCGACCTGTTGGAAGACCCGCATTTTCAATCCCGAGATATGTTTCTTACGGTGAAAGATAACTTTTTTGGCGACTTCAAGGTGCCCGGTTTCGCCCCCAAACTATCGGAGACTGAGAGCAGCGTGGCCTGGCTTGGCCCGCCTGACGTTGGAGCCCACAACAGCGAGATCTACGGGGACCTGCTGGGTATGAACGAAGACGAGCTTGAAGCTTTGGCAGCCGATGGCATCATCTGATCCCATGTCCGTCCTGACCGTTGGCCATGCGGCCACACCCTCTGCGTACGGCTACCGGGCCAAGATAGGTGTGATCGTTCCACCAACCAACACCGTAAATGAAGCGGAGTGGAACCGGATGGCGCCGGAGGGTATTTCAATCCACGCGGCCAGGATGCCTCTGCACGCCGACACAGCATCCGCAGAAGGTAAGAAATTACTCCATGATGATGTGGAGAGGGCGACCTTAGATCTGGTCCAGGCACAGTTGGATGCCATTGCTTACGGATGCACGGCAGGCTCCATGGTGCTGCCCATCACAGAGCTCTCCGAATTCATGTCTGAGATCTCCGGCCGCCCATGCGTAACCACGGCAGCATCGATCGTGAACGCGCTATGGGCACTCTCAATATCAAAAGTGGCCCTGGCCACGCCTTACCATCAGGCACTCAACGATCACGAGATTGAATTCTTGGCCAAAACCGGCATCGAAGTCGTCCACGAGCAGGGCCTTGGGATCGGTAGCGGCGGGGCACAGGAGTATATTCAAATCGCCCAAACACCCGAGAGCACGATCCTAGACCATATTCTCTCCGCTGACCGGCCGGAAGCAGACGCTATCGTCGTTTCGTGCACCGACTTTCCGGTTCTAAACCTCATTCACGACATTGAATGCCGCCTTGGTAAACCGGTTATCACGAGTAACCAAGCAACCTTTTGGGCCGCACTTCGGGCAGCGGGCATTGATGACAGGCTGATCGGAATGGGGGCACTACTGTCCCAATAGCCCCCTATCCACCGGCGATGCAAAAGATAGGAAAGGAATGTAATGTCATTAGCAACCGCCCCCTAGGAGCTCAGAGAAGCAGCGAATCCGGCATCTACATGGTCCAAACCGTTTTCCAGAAAACGAAATAAAAATTTAGAATCTGAGTTCCTGGCGCGGTTCGATCGGCCATCAAATCCAGGATCTGGGCACCCAATTTAGAGTACCGCTAAAATAGATGGACCTGATTAATTATGGCCTTAACTTGCGCAACAACAGCATTATTCTGTAAATAGTCGACTACCCACACGATAGCCAGATGGACGAAAGATAGGGAGACCACGGTTAAGCACGATGCCCCCCGACATAGAAAGCCAGCCTGACGGCAGAAACGGGGTAACCCAGGGAGCCCTGATCGGTTACGTTAAGGCATCCATGAATAAATACATATCTGACAGGAACCTAAAATTATGAAAATTGCCATACCTGATCTTATCTCCAATTCATACTTCCCGGCCATTGCCGCTGTGGATCTAGGCTTCTTCAAGGAAGAGGGTCTAGATATGGAACTGGAACTCATCTTCCCTGTTGACCGGACACTCGAAGTCCTGCGGGACGGCGACATTCAGTTTGTAGGCGGCTCTGCTCATTCTACCCCCCACGCCTTCCCCGAATGGGACGGCGGTAAGCTTCTAGGATCTCTTGCCCAGGGTATGTATTGGTTTCTTATCCTCAATAAAAATATCGGTGCTAAACAAGGGGATATTGAAGCGGTCAAGGGGCTCAATATAGGGGCTGCGCCTCTGGTTGATTTGGGCCTTCGGCAATTGCTCATTGAAGCCGGAATTGACTTAGAAAAAGACAAGGTCAATATAGCGCCGGTACCCGGTGCGTTTCAGGGCAACAATGTGAACTTTGGCGTGACCGCTGCTCAGGCGCTTGAAGACGGGAAGATTGATGGCTTCTGGGCCAACGGCATGGGTGCTGAAGTAGCTATTACTCGAGGTGCTGGCACTATGGTGATAGATGCCCGACGCGGCGACGGCCCGTCAACCGCCTTCAATTTCACGATGCCAGCGCTTATCACCTCGCAGAAGATGATTGACGACGAGCCCGACGCCTGTGCTGCCGCCGTGCGGGCCCTCGTGAAAACCCAGAGGGCGCTTCGGGAGGATGTCAGCCTCGCCACTGAGGTGGGGAAAAAACGATTCCCAGACACTGAAGCTGGCCTCATCGCTCAGGTGGTCGAGCGTGACCTGCCATTCTACACAGCAGCCATCACGGAAGATTTTGTTGTTGGCATGAACAAGTTTCAAAAAGATGTGGGCCTTGTCACCGGTGATTTTAAGTATGCGCAAGTGGTGGCCACTCAGTTCATGAGCGAGTGGGAGTAGCGCATCATGGGCGTTACCTCAAAAACCTCAGATGATGATCTCGACGTCTATGACCGTCAGAATTTTGGTAATCAAAGCGGCTTCGGCGTGGCTCCGGCTCTATTGATCGTCGACTTCGTCAACGGATTTGCCAATCCAGACGAATTTGGCGGTGGCAATATCGGCTCGGCCATTGAAGCGACCAAAGGGCTTTTGATCGGATGTAGAAATGCCGGCATACCGGTGGCGTTTACGCGGGTCGTTTATGCGGATGATGGCGCCGATAATGGCGTATTTTGTATGAAGGCTCCCGGCCTCAAGAATCTCACCGAAGATGCACTGGGCAGTCAGATCGTCAATGACCTAGCCCCCATCGACGGTGAGTATATTGCACGCAAAACCCAGCCCTCTGCCTTCTTTGGCACGAGCCTGCAGAGTTGGCTCACGGCCAAACACGTGGACACCGTGCTCGTCACTGGATGCACCACGTCAGGCTGCGTTCGGGCCTCCGTGATCGACTCCATGAGTTATAATTTTAAGACCATTGTTGTCACCGACTGCGTGGGCGATCGAGCCATTGGCCCGCACGAAGCCAATCTGTTCGACATGGAACAAAAATATGCCGACTTAATGCCAAGTGCGGAAGTCGTAAAGCGGATCCCGGTCACCTGAGAGCCTTTCCCGCTAGAGTGATTGCGTATCTCCGAAGAACCAGCGAATTGCCTCGATCATCGCGTCGGGGTTGGCAATGCCTTTACCGGCGATGTCTAGGGCGCTGCCATGCCCGACAGAAGCAAATTGGATGGGGCTACCGATGATCACGCCGGCAGCGCCATGACGCGCCATTACCTTCGCCGGAATATGGCCCTGGTCATGCAACATGACGATAAAGGCATCCGCGTCTTCTCGGTGCAGCATTAGATCTGCTGGGACGGGCCCTTCCAATTGAATGCCGTCGATGTGAGCGTCTGCTATTGCCGGAATAATGATCTCCGCCTCTTCATCTCCGAAGAGACCACCTTCACTGGCATGGGGGTTCAATCCACTCACCAATATCCGGGGAGCAGATATCCCCGTGGCAATTAAGGTCTCGTGCACCGCCTTGATGACCGAAACAACGCGCTTTCGGGTTATGAGTTCCAGGCTGCGGCGAACACTTGAATGAAGCGTACAATGGGCGAGGTTCACCCGACCGAATGAGAGCATCATGAAGATATCGTCCTGGGACAGTCCGGTCTCCCTCGCCACGAGGGACAAATGGCCGTCATAATCGATGCCCGCCCGATTGATGGACGATTTGGTATTGGGTGCAGCGACTACGGCAGCCACATTACCC
>CAXFCV010000048.1:0-2733 GCA_964000975.1 uncultured Rhodospirillaceae bacterium
AGCCGCCCCTCGGCGGCTTCAATGTCAGAAATCTGAGGCAGTAAATCAGCGCTCATCTTCGCAGATCGCGCTCCGGCGTAAAGGCAATCTCTGTCTCTGTCATCCGATGCCGGTAAACATGAAGATTTTCAATGACTCGTTGGACGTAATTTCGGGTCTCATTGAAGGGAATAAGTTCTATCCAATCAATGGGATCCACCTTGGGATCTCGAGGATCACCGGAAGCCTTAATCCAGCGACGCACCCGGGCCGGACCAGCATTATATGCTGCTAGGGTTAAAATATAGGAATTATCAAATTCCTGCAAAAGTTCGGCGACATAAGCCTGCCCAATTTGAAGGTTATAGGCCCTATCCTCCGTTAGTTTTTTGCGGACATATGGTAGACGGTTTTTCTTGGCGACGCGGGATGCTGTCCCGGGCATCAATTGCATAAGCCCTCGGGCACCGGCGTTGCTAATCGCGCGCAGATTGAAGGCACTCTCCTGACGAATTATTGCGTGGACAAGGGCGGCCTCGATTTCCGGACGTAATTTATGGCGCAAAAGTGGATAACCCGCCTCGATCAGGTGGAAGCCCGCACGCAGTGTCTCTTTCGCCGCCCCGATGGCAAGGTCAGGCCGCCCGACCTCGCTCGCAAGATCCGCCACCTTGGCCCGCCAACTAATCTCATCTCCCTGTCGGTTGAGTTGATGGATAAAGGGCTGCATAAGGTCCTGAAGTCCAGATTTTCCCAGGGCGCGAACCACACGTACTAATTCGTTTTTATTAAAACTCTTCACCTTTTCCTGATCAATGTCAGGCGCAGGCGGTAGTTTAAACCTCTCTCCAGGTGGCAATCTCGCGGCCGCCAGTTGTCCGTAAAAGGTCGTCTGATGGAAAAAAGCTCTTCGGAACCATGTGTGGGCCTTAGTCATATCTCCACTGGCCTCAGCGGCGCGCCCAGCCCAATATGCATTCCGCGACCGGCTGATGGGATAGGTGGCGTGACGATAAGCTGTGACGAAATGAGCATAAGAGGCTTCTTTATCATCCCGATCTCCCAGGAAACGGAGAGCGATCCAGCCAGCTAACCACTCGGCGCTTATAAGTCCGGACCGATGATCTTTTCCAAGTCCGTGGTTCTTAGAGAGTGTATAAGCTTCAGACACATGCCCGGCCCGCAGAGCGCGACGGGCAACGATTGCTCGCTCGCGCCACCATCGCAAGGGATCTCCCAAATCCTGCGGTGGCTCGGCCAACAATTCCCGAGCAAATTCATTCTTACCTTTTTTCCGTCGCCAACGGAGCCGCTCGTACATCAGTCCGGGATCACTTTTAAGCCATTCGGGAACCTGGGAGATCGCGCGGTCCACACCGCCACGGAAACGTCTGAGCGTCAGCCTTGCTTCAGCGAGAGCGCGATAGTCCCTGTGAATTCGGCGATACATGCGGCGGACGGGATAATACTTCCCGGCCCAAAGAAGCCGGTCCAGGCGTTCTATGTGATTCTCGCGCGTCATGTAGCGCCGGAACTGGCGGTAAAATTGACGTTCTTGCTGTGCACCAAAATTCCCATGAACCCAAATCTCTTTGATCAGCTTGGTAGCCTTCTCGGTATTTCCCTGTTTTAAATGGCCCGCCGCGAGCCGGGCAGTACCATTTGGTGTGCGAGGGACACGATTTTCAAACCACATGAAAATTTCTGAGACGGGCAAACTATGCGGCATCACTTCCTCGGCACGGATTTGCAGCTGCCCACGCTGGGGCCAATGACCATTTTTCTCTAAAAACCTGCTAATTTCTGTAAAGCTTGCACCGCTGTTAGGAGCAGAAAAAAGGTACCACGAGAGCGCCTTCTTGAGGATCGGGCTTCTGATGGTTTTTTGATGTTTCCGAAACGTCCCCCACTTTGCGTTTTTTGATGCAATCAGGGCTTTTCCAGCTGCAGTTTTGTCCCGCTCGGAGAGTTCGCCAGTCCCATCTGCCGCCGCAAATTGCGGCGCCAGCACGATCTTGGCTAAAAACGCCGCGACGACCAAAATTAGAACGCTGGTTCGTGTCATAATGTTCACCGCTCTAGTCTGGCTTTCCAGTTTTAGTAGTCAATTTTGCTGACCTATTCCTCACCGGACCTCAGCAACTTATTTTTACCGTCGAGTTTTTTTAAATAAGCTCTCGGCGTCCGGTTTTTGCATGGTGAACCGTTCGTCGATCCGAAAGGACCAATTCAGGCTGTTACCCCTGGGCGGGCGATCTACCTCCGTTTATCATCTCATACTAATAACGATTCTAATCGCCCGCAATTCCCCATTTATTGAATTTTTTAGATACCCACGCTTGCTGGATACAGATGCTAAAGCTATGGTCTGGCGAACTTTTTCAATGGAGACTGGCTATGTTTAAAGGATCTTACGTAGCATTAATAACGCCGTTTCGGGACGGTGCTCTCGATGAAACGGCTTTCCGCGATTTCGTGGAGTGGCACATCAGTGAAGGCACCAACGGACTTGTGCCTTGCGGTACCACAGGCGAGTCTCCAACACTGAGCCATGAGGAACACCGCAAAGTTACGGAAATCTGTATCGAGGCCGCTAATAAGAGGGTGCCGGTAATCGCTGGCGCAGGCTCCAACTCGACCAAGGAAGCCATCGACTTGGCTAAACATGCAAAGGAAGCCGGTGCGGATGCGGTTCTCGTGGTCACGCCTTACTACAACAAACCCACACAATCGGGGCTTTACTGTCACTATAAA
>CAXFCV010000049.1:0-2735 GCA_964000975.1 uncultured Rhodospirillaceae bacterium
ATGGATGTGCAAAACTGACAGTTGCCGCAGGGTTCGATTGTGGCGCCCCCATCGCCGCCGGGTCCGACACAGTTGAGGGCTTTGGCGATAATTCGGGCCGTTGTGGTTTTTCCAACACCCCGGACGCCAGTGAGAATAAACGCATGGGCAAGGCGCCCCGAGTCGAATGCGTTCGTGAGGGTTCTTACCATGGCGTCCTGGCCGATCAGACTGGAAAAATCGGTTGGCCGGTATTTTCGGGCGAGAACCTGGTAGCCGGAGTTTGCAGCCGGGCTCTTCTCCGTCGAAGCTAAGTTCTGATCTGACGTATCTTCTGGCATGTTGTTCCGGGTAGTTGATTTCCTGGCGAGCAGAAGACCGGACACGCGACCCGGACGAAACTCGTTACGGCTGCTTCCTTCCGGACCTGACCGGGTTGGCGAGCGGTCCGTCCGCGGCCGATCTTCCATCTGAAATATAGCAGTCCAGGGGGGAGGCGAGGCAAGCACGAATCCCGATTGTTTGATTTAGTGTGGGGTGGTGCCTGAAATAAGGGTTCAAAAATAAGAGTGCATAACAACCCCAAACAACCCCAGGAGAGTAAAGCGCCTGAGGGAAGTCGAACTGAAGGTGGTTAAATCAAGTTTGAGCCCGTAGTCCCGCCCGAGGGTATGTTATCCGTCTTAAATTTGAATGACGGAAACTACCTTATTTTTCCCAGTTAAAAGTTAGCAGCAATAAGTTTGGTACTAGAAATTTAGTTGGTTCAGGTGACGATTTTTCAGATGTCTGCGGATTTGAGAACTTAGTTGTGGAGCAAAACGGTCCACGTCATCCCGGTCTCCGATTATGAGGATAAAAGCCTATTCCTCGAATGCATGGGAAACCAAAGGGCAGAGTTCGTTCTGCGGGATATCGATTTCGATAATCTCAGCGGTCACCCAGCCGACTGCGTCAATTATAGCCACTTGGTTCCACATATAACCCAGGATCTTCAACCATCCGTAAAAATCCGAGTTTTCATAAAAGGTTGCTTAAAAAAATATAGCGCGAAGGACTAAGGCGGAGGGCTATTTAGGGTCTTTAAATTAGAAAAGATACATCAGCATAATTCTTCAAACCTATCCGCTAATCAAAATTGCTATCACCTTACCCTGCGATATTCTTTGCATACGTTAGGTTTTAATTGGATTTACCTCGCTGCGAGTCTTCAGGATTGCACCTAGGTTAGAGACGTGTATGTTCCCCGCCATGTCTCAAAGATTTTACTTCGACCATGTGATTATGGAACGCGCGGCTTATCTCCGCCGGCAGGGGGCAGAAACCCTGTCCTCTGAAGTGCAAAACTTTGTCTATATCCCGACTTGGCAGGATAAAAATCTGGTTTGCGAAGGGGGTAAGCCCGCTGCCGTCTTTGTTCGCGGCGATGATGCGGGGTGGCTTAAGGAAAACTCGGCGCTCATGACCTTCCTCGGCATTGAAGGGGGTACGGCGTATTATGGTGCGGATATATCCCACCTGGAAGATCTGGGCCTCGCCGACCTACCGGACGGGGCTTTGTTTGAGGACCTACGTCGGTTGGCCACTGCAATTGATAACAAAACCGCCGGTTATTTAGCATATGCCCGAGCCCTCGCCCATTGGAACAGGAACCATCTCTATTGTGGCCGTTGCGGCGCTGTGACTGAAAGCCGGAAAAGCGGACATGAACGGCTGTGTACTAACGATGCCTGCGGCCGATCACATTTTCCACGCACAGACCCTGCTGTCATAATGCTTGTCACTCATCCTAACGAAGAAAAATGCCTGCTCGGTCATAACAAACGTTTTGAAGGCCTGCGGTTTTCAACAGTTGCTGGTTTTGTAGAGCCTGGCGAGTCCCTAGAGCATGCCGTGGCTCGAGAAGTAAAAGAAGAGACCGGCGTTGATATAACTGATATTACCTATCAGGCATCTCAGCCCTGGCCCTTTCCCGCGTCCATCATGCTGGGTTTCCGTGCGAAAGGAACCACGACAGTGATAAATTGTATTGACGAAGAGCTCGTAGAAGCGCGCTGGTTTAACCGTGATGAAGTCCGCGAAATGGGGGGGGCAAGAGATATGTTGCCTCCTGCCCAGTACTCTATCTCGCGATGGCTCATCGATGCTTGGCTGGATGAGGCATGATTTTTGTTGGCCTCGCAAGAGGACTAACACCTAAGGACCCAACTCGCAGAAAAAACTAACTCGTCGGGTGCGCTTCCTGTCGGAGAACGGGTCGTTCATCAATAGGTAGGTGGAGCAGGGCGGCAACAATTCCAAGTCCGATAGAAACCAGCCAAATTGAGTCATAAGAACCCGTTTCGTCAAACAAGATACCTCCGATCCAGCTGGAGGTAAACGCGCCCAGCTGGTGGCTTGCGAAGACGATGCCGAACAACGTTGCTAAGTAACGAATACCGAAGAACTGCCCCACGAGTCCGCTCGTTAGAGGGACTGTTGCGAGCCATAGAAACCCAAGGATCCCGGAAAAAACCAACACTGATGTGACAGATATAGGCACAAGGATGAAGGCCATGAACAAGATGGCACGGCCGAAATAAATGCTACTCAAAAGGTATTTTTTACTCCATTTGTCACCTGCCCAGCCGAAGGAGAATGTGCCGATTAGATTGGTAACCCCCACCACCGAGATTGCGGCGCCTGGCAACCAATCCGGCATTTCCAGCGATGTCAGATAGTTGGGAAAATGACTCATAATGAAGGCCACGTGGAAG
>CAXFCV010000050.1:0-1794 GCA_964000975.1 uncultured Rhodospirillaceae bacterium
CCATATTGACTGAAGGGTTTATAGCTCTACTCGGCTTTGGCAAGGCTGGGCCCAGAAAGGGGCGGCGTCCATTGACCGATCGATATTTTTTATCGGTAACAACGAAAATCATATAAAAAGTCCAGATTATTCTCCGCCCCCAAGGCCCGAGAAAAGCCTGTTTTAAGTACAAACGCACCACCAGAGAGACAAACAGGCTCATGCGTGACACAAGCAGGGAGAAATGTCCCGAAAACGCCATATGCTGTAAACTGCCCACAGCTCTTTTTGCAGTTGATGTCCCCCTGGTGCAGTTGAACTCACCTACAATTATATGTATTTGTTGAGAAGTTGATTTGTCAGTCTTGCAGCCTAAAAAATCAAAAGTGCCAGAACCATAAAAGGAAACTACTCCATGTCGGAACAACAACCAGCACAACCGATTTACAACAATAAACGGTTTAAAGTCAGCGACTATAACTTTGAAATGTTTGTCGGTCCTCGTGCCGGTGATCAGGTAAAGGATTATACCCTCACTGATCTAACAACAGGCGAAGACGTTAAACTCTCAGATTTTCAGGGAAAATGGGTGGTCATCGAAACCGGATCTTCTACCTGCTCCATGTACACGAAAAATATTCCCGATATGAAGGAAATCGTCAATGAGTTCCCAGACGTTGAATTCGTTATTGTGTATGTCAGGGAGGCGCATCCGGGAGAACGTATGGGTCCCCACCAAAATATGGATGATAAGCTCTCTGCAGCAAATCTCGTCGCGCCCCGATACGGGGAACATCGTCGGGTGCTGGTAGACAATTTGAATGGAGATTTCCACCGTGCCTATGGTGCGATGCCCAACGTGGTCTATATCTTGCGCCCGGACGGAACAGTTCATTACCGTTGCAATTGGGCTGCCCCAAGCCTTGTTCGCACGGCCCTAAAAGACCGGGAAAATTATCATACGCTTGAAAATGCTGATACACTGACGCTCCGCGCTAGTCGGAAAAAAATGCATATGATCCGAACAATGTGGACGGGCGGGTTTGTGGCATTGTATGACTTCTTCAAGGGCGCCCCACTCACTTTGGCAAAGCACTACAAAATTGATACCTACTACAATAAACATGGTCGGTTTATTAATGATCCTGCGGATAAGCCGAGTGCTCAGGAACTTGCTGAGATCATTAATGAAGCGGAAGAGCGCGCCAAGAGTGAAGGGAATGGCCAGGCCAGCCCGCAACCCGGACGGTAACCGGTTTGTGGCCCGGCCGTCCAACCGATATGCCAGTTTTTGCGAGGCAGGGTGAGCGTGGCGCGGACCAGCCGATGCCATGAACGACATTCATTCTTCTTTCATTGGTCCCGGCGGCACGTGGTCCGAGATCCGGGTAATACCCGATGAGAATCGGCCGGTCCGGCCAGCTCTTTTTTTGGACAGAGACGGTACCATTGTCGAGGAAGTCCTGTATCTCCACCGTCCCTCAGAAATGACCCTCATACCAGGCGCTGCCGAGACAATTATCACTGCGAACACGAAAAACGTTCCTGTCATCATAGTCACCAATCAAGCAGGGATCGGCCGCGGATACTATGGGTGGGACGACTTTGCGGCCGTTCAAGCCTGTATGATGGAAGAGTTGATCGGCCTCGGCGCCCACATTGACGCCGTCTTTGCCTGTCCATTTCATTCGAATGGCAAGGGTCCCTTTATTCATCCGGACCATCCAGATCGGAAACCAAACGCCGGCATGCTCTTTAAGGCGGCAAAAAGGTTACATATAGACCTTACGCGTTCCTGGATTGCAGGCGACAGAG
>CAXFCV010000051.1:0-2459 GCA_964000975.1 uncultured Rhodospirillaceae bacterium
CAAAAGAGCCCGTGCCGGCGGAATAGGGAGGTTGCAATGAGCGGCAAAGATATGGCCCTGGCGTTTGATTATCAAAAGATAGACCAAGCTTATCTCGACGATCCCTTTCCAACCTACGCCTCGTTACGGGAACATGATCCCGTTCACCAAAACCCAGATGGCACCTATTTCCTAACCCGCTATGAAGATGTGGTGCTGGCTATGCGTCATCCGGCGATGAGTTCGGACAAGACGGTGGATTTTAAACCGCGTTTTGGCGATGGACCCTTGTATACGCATCACACCACTTCGTTGGTTTTTAATGATGATCCTTATCATTCCCGAGTTCGGAAATTGATGTCGGAGGCTTTTACGCCCCGCAAGATGGCAGAGCTTGATCCTATCATTGATCAAATCGTGGATGGGCTTTTGGAGCGCTTGGAAGGAGAGGGCGAATTTGACGTTTTGCGGGACTTCGCCCTCGCTCTACCAACAGAAATTATTGCTGACATGTTGGGAGTACCCGAAGAGCATCGCCACAAAATGCACAACTATTCCACGCTGATCCTTGGTGCCTTGGATCCGATTGTATCCGACGAGAAAATGCAGGCGGGTCATGATGCTGTGGAGGAGGTTGGGGCACTTTTGGAGGAATTGATTGCAAAGCGACGTGAGCAACCCACGGGAGCGGAGATGGGCGAAGTACTGGCGTCCCTGATCTTTGGTGAGGTTGAGGGCGAGAGGCTCTCGCCCATTGAGCTCGTTCAGAACTGCATTTTTCTCTTGAACGCAGGCCACGAGACCACAGCTAATCTGGTTGCCAATGGCGTCGGCATACTTCTTGATTTTCCAGATCAGATGGATCGCTTAAGAGAAGACCCAAGCCTGATCAAAACAGCGGTTGAGGAGTTTCTCCGATTTCAAAGCCCGCTTCAGGTGGGCAATAGAAAAGCATTAGAGGAAATCGAAATGGGACCTGAGGGTCGTAAGGTATTGATACCTGCTGGCACCTTCCTTCATACCTGTATTGGCGCGGCAAACAGGGACCCTGAGATTTTTGATGATCCAGAGGCTGTCGATATTGGTCGTAAGCCCAACCCCCAAATTGCCTTTGGGATTGGGAAGCATATTTGCATGGGTAATACTCTTGGCCGCATTGAGGGTCATACGGCGATTGGAAAGTTTGTTAAAAAGTTTCCCAAATTACGGCTTAACGGTGAAAAACGGTTCCACGGACGCGCGCGATTTAGAGGTTTGGCGCAGTTACCCGTGGCCGTGAATTGATGACACGTAGAACGCCCTCATCAATTATATTTTAAAGACGCTTGCCGGAGGGCCGTTTCCAGTCCTGTAGCCATTTTCTCCACATCTGCGCAAACTGCGTATCGGACAAAATTAGAGAAATGCACGCCGACCAGGCCCACCTCGTCGATCATTTTAAAGTTAAAGTCTGCACCAGACGTTATTTTTTCTCCGAATGCTTCATTGGGTGCTTCCCATAAGGTAAAGAAGCCCGCGCGCGGCCGGTGCGCAGGTCTGAGGCCACAGTCGCTGAAAAGATCGACCAGAAAATTTAGGCGCCTCTCGTATAGCGCGCGAACAGTCTCTATACCCTCCCGATCGGTCTCAAGGGCTGAGAGTGCGCCGGCCGCCATTGGTGGTACCAAGCCAGCATCCGCCTTTCCTTTTATGATTTTTACATCGTCGATAAAGTCGGGAGAGCCCGCCAATGCGCCCACGTGCCAACCCGTGCCATTGCCAATCAATTTTGCGGCGGTGAACCCCTCAGACCAGGAGAGGTCTGGGTAGTTAGGCGCTACATCTGAGAGAAGGGAACTTTCATCAGTATGGCTTAAGGAGATGTAGGCGGCATCATTGAAAAGTCGGATATCATGCTCCTGGCAGTAGGCGCATATATCGTTGAGCCAGTCCGTCGTAGCGATCTGGCCAGAGGGATTATGAGGATAATTCATCATGACCAAATCCGTATCGGGTCCAATGTCCTCTGCAGCAAAACTGAACTGGTTTTCCACGTTTAATGGCAGGGGGTGGTGGGTGACCAAGGGATGGAGGTCACACCAATCCGCCGGGATCGGATAACCAGGTTTTGTGGTGGTCGCAACGGTAATTTTTTTTGAGGCACAACCACAGGCAAGAGGCAGCAATCCAAGCACCGGTTTGACGCCGGTGAGCGGTACGTAGGCAACTGCATCGTCCGGCAGTGCTTGTTTGACATGCGCTGCCACAAAACGCTCCGCAAAATTCGGCACGGCGGGGCTGTCGTTATACTGATAGGCGTGCATGACCTCGTCATCACTCATAACGGCATCTCGAGCTGCCTCACGGGCACTTAATAATGCTGGTCCCTTGGGCTCGCCGATTGAAAGATCAAGGAGCTGTTTACCGGACGCTTCGGCCTCGGAACGTTTTTGCCGTATGGCCATCAAAACGTTAGCGCCGCCTGCTGCCAGTCTGGACTG
>CAXFCV010000052.1:0-5150 GCA_964000975.1 uncultured Rhodospirillaceae bacterium
ATATTTGCGTTCGGTACTTGGGCCGGTGCGATGCCCCGAAGTTGCCGAATGCTCTCTTGCATGGCGTACATGCCATACATGCCGGAATGCATATAGCTCAGACCGCCGCCGTTTGTATTGAGCGGTAAGCGGCCACCGGGCGCCGTATGACGGTTGCGGATAAATTCCGCCGCCTCGCCTGGTTGGCAAAAGCCAAGATCTTCCAACCCATAGAGGGGGACATGAGCAAAGGCGTCATAAATCATTAGATGGTCCACATCTGCATGAGAAATACCGGCTTCCTCAAAGGCTCGTTTGCCCGACAGTCGGAAAGCCTTGGATGATGTGAAATCCTCAAGCTGACTTACAAGGGGGCCCTCCGCGCTCTCTCCCGTTCCAAGAACATAGACAGGAAAATGCGGAAAATCTTTTGCTCGATCTGCTGCCGTCAGGATGAGCGCTCCGCCGCCATCGGTTCGAAGACAGCACATCAGCAGGGTAAAGGGATAGGCTACCATGCGGGCGTTCATGACGTCGTCGACCGTGATCGGATCCTTGAAGGTGGCGCGCGGATTGAGGGCCGCCCATTCCCGCTGTATGACCGAAACTGGTGCCATATCCTCAGGTGTTAGGCCGTGTGACGCAAGATAACGGAGCACCGGAATGGTAAACATGGTTGGCGGCAAGCTGGCGCCGTAGGGGACCTCAAACTGGCCGGCTAGCTTGCCGCCTATGAATTCTGGAAAGCCCTCGGCCTCCACGCGGGAACGACCACTTTCTCCATGCACGATCAGCACGGTCGTGCACAGTCCCGTCTGTATTGCTGAGAGTGCGTGACGTACATGCAGCATAAAAGAGCTGCCGCCTATGAGCGTTCCGTCAAGCCAGGACGGTGTAATCCCGAGATATTGAGCGAGAGCGTCCGGCGGCTTGCCAGCTGTTGCAATGCCGTCGATGTCCGCCGCAGTCATTCCCGCATCTGCCATCGCATTTAAGGCAGCGTCGGCCTGTAGTTGAAGCTCGGACATCTCCGTGATTTGTCCCATTTTCGACGTTTCTGCTGCGCCGACCACGGCCACAGACCCCCGCGCCATAACGTCACCCTGCCGGCTTGAAAAATGGGAGCGTGATCTCGTCGCTTTGCGCTTCAAAGGTCACTTCAAGAGGCATGTCTAATGTCAAGGCCTCTGGCGTTTGGTCACAGCCGACAATATTTGTCATCAATCGAGGTCCTTCCTCTAGGGTCACCACGGCGACGGAAAAGGGTGGCTCCAGGCCCGGTGCCGGGATATTACTGATCACATAACTGTACAAGGTTGCTCGCCCGCTGGCGGCGAAGACTGACACGTTTCGGTTGCTGCACTCAGGACAAAACGGCCGCGGCGGAAAATAGACCGCACCACAGTCATCACATTTCTGGAGGCGAAGTTCACCGGATCGAGTGCCATCCCAGAAATGTAATGTCTCGGGCGTAGGCCTGGGCAAGTGACGTTGCTTCTTATCCACCATCGGGGCCTCCTTATTAATACAAATAGATCATACAATTAATTTTATAGTATAATTGATCTTATAATTTTGTCATTGTCCTCTAAATTATCATCATGGTACCATCATTTTATTGATTGAATAAACAATAAAATGATGCCGAGAGCAAAGGACACTTAATTGATGACTGCCCACCGCCCAAATTTCCTGTTCATTGTTACGGATCAGCAGCGGGCCGACCATCTCAGTTGCGCGGGCAATCCCATCCTGAGAACCCCTCACTTAGACTCACTTGCGCACCGAGGGCGCCGTTTTGAGAATTTCTTCGTCAATTCCGGAATTTGTCAGACTAACAGGGCCACCATCATGACGGGGCAAACCATCACTCAGCATGGGGTGCGGGTAAATGGAATTCCAATGGCGTTGGACTCGGTGTGTTTTTCACACCTGCTCCAAGCAGGGGGCTATGAAACTGCGCTTTTTGGTAAAGCTCATTTTCAGAATATGACCAAGGACCGGCCAGGTTTTCGCAAAACATCAGAAGATCTTGACCCACCGCCCAGCGCATTGCGTGACGCCAGCATGGGACTTCGGTCAGGGCCAGAATATGATCGGGAGTTGAATTTCGAATTCTCCAGTGATCCAGAGGCTGACGAGCAAGAAGGCGACTATTACGGTTTCGAAAAATTCCGCGTGTGCACGTGGCATGGGGACGATGTGCAAGGGCATTACACCCATTGGCTCAACGAGAGATTTCCCGATGCATCGAGCAATCGCTCCAGTGTTAATCCCGAACCCGACCCCCGCTACACTGCGCCGCAAGCCCGCAAACCCCGCATGCCGGAACAACTTTATCCCACCAACTATGTTGCGGAGATGACCCTGGAATATCTCGACGCGTATGCCGGAGGCGCTCAGGAAAAGCCCTTTTTTATTCAATGCAGTTTTCCTGACCCCCATCATCCGTTTACGCCTCCGGGCAAATATTGGAATATGTATGACCCGGCCGACATTGAGTTGCCGGCATCCTTCTACCACCAGCCCCATGATCAAACGCCTATTCTGGCGCGGATGCATCAAGAACTCTCGGATGGCAGTGCCAATCGAGACTGGGTGCGTCCGTATGCCGTCAATGAAGACGAGGCAAGACAAATTACTGCGCTTACTTACGGTATGATCGCCTTCATAGATGACAGTGTGGGGCGGATATTGGAAAGGCTCAGGGAACAGGGCCTCGATAAGAGTACTGTCATCATTTTGACCAGTGATCACGGGGACTGGATGGGTGACCATGGTCTCATGCAAAAAGCCCTACTTCATTATCAAGGCCTTATTCGCGTTCCGTTCATCTGGATGGATCCCGCAGACGAATATCCCGGGCAGGTTGAGACAGGGATTGGTTGCTCTCAGGATATTCCTAATTCCATTCTTGCGCGAGCTGGCCTGGCTCCATCGGCGGGCATGCTCGGAGAGGATCTCAATAAGATCATGTCGGGTGGCGAAGCGTCTAGACGCGACGGGGTCGTTGTCGAGCAGGCGACTTCGCTTCCTTTGCCCGGACGAGATCTTCCTATGCGGGTCAAAACCTTTGTCGATCTCGACTGGCGCCTGTCTTACTATGCTGGCGAGACGTGGGGTGAACTCTATGATCTCCGGCAGGACCCGGGCGAAATAGTCAATCTCTGGGCCTCATCCGAACATCAGACCATACGGCTGGAGCTGATGGAACGGATGCTAAAAAATATCGTGCATTACGAGTCCCGTACGCCCCTTCAAGTAACAGCCGGGTAGTCATTCATGATGACAGGTATTCAACTGCAGTCTAAAACGGCCGGCGGAAAACCGAAAAACGGTGTTCGCCGAACCCGACGGGGACGGCCGTCTTTGGCGGAGGTAGCTAACCGTCAGGAGAGTACGCAGGAGCGCCTGCTCAAATCCGCAATTGACGCGTTTGCAAAGCATGGTTTTGACGCAGTGACCACCAGCCTTATCGCGGAGAATGCCGGTATGGCTCAGTCTATGGTCCACTACCATTTCAAATCTAAAGAGCAGATTTGGAAAGCCGCCATTGAGCAGTTGATGCGGGATCTAAGCGAACGTTTTCCCCTCGCCAAGGACGAGCTGAAAGATCTCGACCCTGTCAGCCGTCTCAAGGTCTTAGTCCGGCGATTTTTGAAAATGAGCGCCCGTGATATCAGCCTCAGTCGTATCATGATCCATGAGGGAACTGCCCCTGGCCCGCGGCTGAATTGGATTGCGGAAAAATTCTTAAAGCCGGGATTTGAACCACTGGATGAGACCGTCGAAGAAGGCGTCGACGCCGGCTTGTTAAAAAATTTACCCATTTACACAGTCACCCATACGATTATCTCGGCTGCTGCTATGACCTACTGTTTGGCCCCCGTGGTTGATGCCACCCATGGTGTGGACTTGGCTAAATCAGCCTCAATGGATGAAATGGCGGATACTGTCCTTACGATCTTATTTGATGGCATTCTCGCTAAACCCGACGGCGTTGGCGCGGATCAATGATAGAGGCGGATTACTAGATGTTTGCACAAGCCCTGGCCCGGACCGCCCAAATTTATGGCAATCGTCCTGCTACAATTAGCACAGCAGGTGTGCAAACTTGGCGAGACTTTGTCGATCGTATCCAATCTGTCGCTGCCGGCTTGCGGGGGCTTACGTTGCAACCAGGGGACCGGGTTGCCATTCTTGCCGGTAATACGGCGGAACACCTTACCATGATGTACGCCGTGGCCTGGGCGGGTTGTGTGCTGGTTCCACTCAACGTCCGGCTTTCGGCTGAAGAAATGGCGCAGATCGTCGATGAATCAGGTGCTTCTGCGATTGCTGGTGATGGGGCCAACTTGAAGGCCCTTACTTCTCTTGCCGCTTCAGTAAAACGGACCCCAGTGTGGATTGATCTCGACGGCGAGACCGGCCAAGGCCAGACGTTGGACGCCCTGTCTCACTCGGCAGGTCTCGATCCGTGGCAAGCAGACATGTCGGACTTGGCTGCGCTGTTTTATACTGGCGGAACCACCGGTCGGCCGAAAGGCGTGATGGTGAGTGACGGGGCGCTGACAGTCCAAACGCTCAATCTTGTTAACGATCTCAATGTTTCGGCCGAGACGGTTTACATGCATGCACCTCCGCTGTTCCATTTGGCTGGCGCAGGGGTGGCCCATGCTTGTTCGTTTGCCGGCGCAACCCAGATTTTCCCTGCTGATCTATCACCGCCTGAATTTTTAAAAATGGTCTCGGAGCACGGGGTTAGCCTAGTCAGCCTGATCCCGACCATGTTGGCAGGAATGATGGAGGCACCCAATGTCTCGGATGCCTTCAGGGCTGTCAGAACAATCGTGTATGGTGCGGCGCCAATCTCTGAGGCCTTGCTTCGGAAGGTAATTAAGCGCTGTCCTGACGTAAATTTGGTTCAAATCTATGGGCAAACAGAATGTACAGGGCCCTGCCTAATTTTGCCGCCGGAGCGCCACACACTCACGGGCCCGCTCGCCGGGAAACTGCAAACGGCCGGCCGGGCTAATATGGTCAGTGAGGTCCGTATTGCTGATGAAGCTGGGCAGCCTGTAGAGCCAGGGATAGCCGGCGAGATATTGATCCGTGGCGCCTCTGTAATGCTGGGATATTGGCAACAGCCGGATATAACACGGCAAACCTTC
>CAXFCV010000053.1:0-4688 GCA_964000975.1 uncultured Rhodospirillaceae bacterium
CAGAGTGGGTCCCCGAAGAAGCCGTCATGGGTGACCTGCGTTTCGATTTGGCTCGGGCGGAGCTCAAACAGGGCGAGGCGTCCATCGCTTTGACATCCGGGGAAGAGAACCTTCTGAGAATACTGGCCGAAACGCCGGGTAGAACCTTTAGCCGTGGAGAATTAAGCGCCCGGCTCGCGTTGGATGGCGGCGAGCGAGCCATAGATGTGCAGGTCAATAGATTACGTCGGAAGATGGAACAGGACCCTAAGTCGCCAAGGTATCTTCAAACCGTGCGTGGGCAAGGATATATTTTGAGACCCGACTGATTATACCAGATTAAATTGGACGAGATTAACGTGGGAATTGAATCAGGCCGATGATTAAAAAAATTTTACCGAAAAGCCTACTGGGCCGGACGGTGCTGATCATTGTGACGCCATTGGTGCTCCTTCAGCTTATCTCTGCAACAGTCTTTTACGAGAGCCACTGGACAAAAGTGAGCCTGGGGCTGGCCCGGGGACTCTCGGGTGATGTAGCGGCGTTAATCGAGCTTCTTCGTCAGGATCCAACTCCCGAGGGAATTATGGTTATCCGGCAGCTTGCTGCCCGTACCATGGGGCTTAACGTTAAATTGCATAAGGGCAAAATACTTGCCAACCTACCAGAGAGTCAGTCCGGAAATATTATTGACCGAATGTTTATCCGGTCACTCAGTGAAACGGTCCGCCGTCCCTTCAAAGTAGACAGTGAAAGCCTACACAAACGAGTGATCGTATTAGTGCAACTTCCTGAGGGGGTCTTTGAAGTCATTGCCAAACGGAAACGACTGTTTAGCTCGACGACATATATTTTCGTGCTTTGGATGGTTGGAACATCAATGATTCTTTTTGGCGTCGCCGTGATCTTCATGCGCAATCAGGTGCGGCCCATCCGGCGACTGGCGGCTGCTGCTGATGCATTCGGAAAGGGCCGGGATGCGCCCCGGTTTAAACCTGAGGGTGCCACGGAAGTACGCCAGGCTGCATCGGCCTTCATTTCTATGCGGGATCGTATCCAGCGCCAAATAACGCAGCGGACGGAAATGCTGGCTGGTGTGTCTCATGACCTCCGAACTCCCTTAACACGAATGAAGCTGCAGCTTGAAATGGCAGCGGATTCCGATGACACGGAGGATCTGAAACGTGACATCGTTGAGATGGAACACATGCTGGAAGGGTATTTGGCCTTCGCCCGTGGCGAAGGGGACGAACTGCCCAAACCAACAAATATCTCGAGTATGCTGAACGACATTGTAACGTCTGCTCAGAGGAAGGGTGCGGAAGTTGATCTCCACACTGAAGGGGACATCATCGTGCCTGTGCGTCCCAACGCGTTTAAGCGGTGCGTTACAAACCTTGTGGACAATGCCGACCGATACGCGACGCATGTCTCCGTGCGGGCAGGAAAACGCGGGGATGCGATCGACGTTACCATTGATGATAACGGGCCTGGCATTCCCCCAGAGAAGTGGGACGAAGTTTTTAAACCTTTTTTCCGTCTCGACGAGTCTCGAAACCAAGGGACGGGGGGAGTAGGTCTTGGCCTGACCATCGCTCGAGATGTTATACGTGGCCATGGCGGCGACATTAGCCTGGATGCATCTCCGGCGGGCGGATTGCGTGCCCGATTAACATTACCGATTTAGATTATTCGAGGAGTTTTTCGCGGGTGGCCACTGTGTTATCTGGCCCCATGCAGGGGGCTGGTGGGAAGGCTTTTTATAAGGGCGTCTGCGCGCGTCAGAGCTTTGTCCAGAGTGGCCATTGTTTTTCCGGTATCGGGCGTGTCGTCCTTAAGCCAGACCCGCAGGGCATTCAAATAGATAAGCCCAAGGACTCTTAATTTAAACTGTCTGCACAAACCGCCCGAGGGCTCTCCGCAAAGATCCAGTAGTTGCGTCATGGCGCGACGCAGGGCGCTTGCGCCCGCCGTTATGGTCTTTGGGTTTCCTTGGAGGGTTGCGCGGATGATGCTTGCAACCGCATCTCTGTGATCCCCCAGGACATCCAACCGAATCATCATCGCCTCAAACAGTCGGTCCTTCATATTTTCATCCATGCTGATAGAGGTACCGCGTGCCTCGACCTGTTCATCCACTTGTCTGCCATAAGTTTTTAAGAGGGATAGCTTTGTCGGGAACATGGCCCTCAGGTCATCTTCAGGGACCCTGGCTTCAGCAGCGATGTCGGCGAGGGAGATGCCATCCCAGGGCATTCTCGCGGCGAGGCGAAGCGCTGCTTCCACTCCATCCTGAGAGGGGGTTTTTTTTCTCTTTGATCTCTTTTTCGTTGATGCATTTGCCATTTCACACAAACTCCATGCCAATTAACTTCAACCCACAGTCCATCTCTCCATCAGGTCAACGGGAAACCAATTCGATCAAGAAACTAATATACGAGGGGCTTATGCTACGTCTATGAAAATAAGTTATCTATAGATTTTGAGGTTTATTTTGAATTGGGGAAATAGAATATTTGCGCTAAGATTTTCTCCAACAGGGCAAGATACTTGCAAAGGTGCGCAATGGAGCATGACGGTTCGCCTCGACCTTATAAAAGGCCTCTTCTTGGCCGGGAGGAGGAGAGAGACCTCGCCCGACGTGCGGAAAAAGGAGACGCGGCAGCGGCTGAAAAGCTGATCACCAGTCATCTGGGATTTGTGGTGAATGTGGCTAAAGGCTATCGTCGCTCCGGTATTCCCATGAGCGACCTGGTTCAGGAAGGTGTCGTCGGCCTCGTGCAGGCGGTGAGAAAGTTTAATCCTGACATGGATGCGCGGCTCTCGACTTATGCCAGGTGGTGGATTCGCGCGTCGATCCAGGATCATATTGTGCGCTCGTGGTCTCTCGTTCGGCTCAGCACCTCAAGTGCTCAAAAATCTCTGTTTCTCAATCTACGCCGGAAAACAGCGGAGTTGCTGGACGGAGCGGATGCTCTAAGCGACACGCTGGCCGCGCAGTTGGCGGAGCGTTTCGAGACAACAGCCGCTGATGTAAAAAATTTGGCTCGGCGGGTTGCCCATCGCGATCAGTCCCTAGATACGCCGCTATTTGATGACAGCGCGAACTCGTGGCTCGAAGTATTGCGCTCGGATGCCCTATCCCCGGAAGACAAACTTGCGGAAGAGAGCGAGACCACTGCCCTTCGCGAACTAATGACACTCGCTCTGGAGAATTTACCAGACCGGGAGCGATTTATTATCCGCAACCGTTATTTTGCCGAAGCGAGGCAAACCTTTGCATCGATTGGAACGGAACTGGATCTCTCCAAAGATCGAGTGCGTCAGTTGGAAGCTCGCGCGCTGGAAAGCTTGCGAGAATTTCTGGAGCCCTGCTTATTAGAACGACAAATTACTGTGAAATAGAGGCTAAACTCTCAAGAGCCCGCCAATTCCCTCGACCGTTGAAAGGCCACCCCCACAGCTTCTTTTACAAGCGTCTGTAACCCGGCATCCGCCATTAGGACCTTCAGAGCGGCTTCTGTGGTGCCGCCTGGGCTGGTGACATGTTCCCGCAAGATGGCCGCCGTCTCCTGGGATTGAGCCAGCATTTCACCGGAACCGGTAACCGTCATCCGTCCTAATCTCTCGGCCAAATTGTCGGGTAACCCAAGGGACTTGGCGGCTTCAGCTAGGCATTCCGCCAGGAGAAAGACGTAGGCCGGGCCACTGCCCGACACCGCCGTAACAGCGTCGATTTGGCGCTCAGATGTCAGCCAATGAAACTCTCCAGCGGTTTGCATTAGACTTGCTGCCAGGTCCAATTGATCCCTCCGCACGTTGTTGCTGGCGAGACCCGCGGATATCCCGCGGCCTATAGCCGCTGGAGTGTTAGGCATTACCCGCACGATGCTGGCGTCCTCTCCCAGACACTTTTTGAAGAAGGCCATAGTCCGACCGGCGGCGATGGACATATAAACTACGCTCTCTTTGAACCGGGCATAGGGTGGGACAACGTAATCCATCAATTGCGGTTTTACGGCAAACAAAATGAGCTCAGGTACGAAGGCGCCTGGGAGATCCTGATCCGAGGCCAAGGCCTGCACACCTCTCGATACAAGAGGGGCTAGGGACGGAAGCTGCGGTTCAATGATGGTAATGGAGGCTGGATTCCGGCCCTTGCTGAGCCAGCCATCTACCAACGCGCCGCCCATTTTGCCGCAGCCCACAAGCAAGATTTCAGACATGACGGTTAGGCCTCTCCAACAGGATCGATTATGGCGGCCTCCAAGGCCTCCGCCGGCGCTTTTCCGCCCCAAACCACATACTGAAAAGCAGGATAAAATCGCTCACATTCCGACAAAGAGATGTCCAAGAGATCCTCGATCTGTTCTGCCGATAGTTTAGAGCTTCGAAGTGGCAAAGCATGGCGGTACAAGGGGAGACCCTCCTCATGCCAAATACCAAAATGGCCGAGCCACAATTTGTCGTTCGCAAGAGCGAGAAGCTGGTTAACATGATCTTTTTTGGCGTCCGGGATTCGAACATCAAAGGCACAGGTGAAATGGAAGGCAGAGACTTCATTGGACCAGGCGAAATGCAGGGAATAATCGCACCATTTTCCCGGGTATTCTGCGGCCATTTCATCATCGTGGACGCGCCGGCAGGTCCAGCCCTGGGCGCGGATAAACTGCTCCACCAAATCCAAGGGCAAATCCTGTGCTAACTCG
>CAXFCV010000054.1:0-1545 GCA_964000975.1 uncultured Rhodospirillaceae bacterium
CCTCGCAGATTGCAGTATGACGTGTAATTTGGATCTGAAACGTCGTGGTATTATATCCCCTATCCGTTCATGCAATCCTACCAAGGCATCCGCTAATTCCATTGATGACAGTGTGGTCTCTGGGTGCGTATGGATAAATTGATTGATGTCAGTGCCCCCGAGACAGAGAACAATGGGCCGGTTTGAAAATTTTTTCTTGAAGTCGTATATGGCGTCTGCACTGCGCCATGCATGGATCGCAACCATCATATCCGCTGATTGGCCTTGATATTTGGTGAGCGTCTCCACGTCATGGCCGAGGTCACGCAATAGGCGGGTCCACCGGTCGGCAGTTGTTCGATTTCCGGATTTTGACTTTCTTCCGGCTGGTGTAATCTGGATAATCTTCATATGTATCAAAGGACAGTTAGAAAGACTTAATATGACAGCCCTGGTCACAAAGGACTATCTTGTAGACATTCTCGAAGACGCGCATTCAAGAACAATTGAACTTCTGGACGGCCTCAACCAAGATCAAATGATGGGCCCCCGGCTTCCAGTGGTGAACCCTCTACTCTGGGAAATCGGACACGTCGCCTGGTTTACTGAGCAGTTTATCCTCCGAAAGCTTCATGGCCTTGATCCCATCAGGCCTGATCTAGACGACGTCTACGACTCAATCACCATTGAACATAGTGTACGCTGGGATCTTCCCCTTCTTCAACTCAATGAGTCTCTGACCTATATCGATCAAATCAAGAATAAGATTTTTGACCGCTTGGAAGAAGGTAAGGCAGATGAGGCCGACAGTTTCATATATCAATTTGCTACCTTCCACCAGGACATGCACAATGAGGCTTACTCCTACTCACGCCAAACCCTGGCTTATCCCGCACCAAAATTCGCGACCGCCAGAAACCTGACTCTCACAGAAGCAGATACCGGGCCATATCCAGGGGACGCGGATATCCCGGGAGGCACGTTTCGGCTAGGTTCCGAGCGAGATGCGCCATTCCTTTTCGATAATGAAAAATGGGCCCACGATGTAACCGTCTACCCATTCAAGATCGCCAAGGCACCGGTCACGAATGAGGAGTTCGCAGCCTTCGTGGCCGACGATGGATATCACCGCAGAGACCTCTGGCCAGACGTTGCCTGGGGAGATTTGAAGGCGAGTGGCCAACAGCACCCAATCTATTGGATTTCAGATGGTCCCGCCAAATGGCTGACCAGACGCTTTGATCAAGTTATCGATTTACCCCCGTATGAGCCCGTTGTTCACGTGAATTGGTACGAGGCTATGGCGTACTGCGAATGGGCGGGCCGCCGGTTACCAACAGAAATGGAGTGGGAGGTGGCAGCCGCATCCGAGCCCGACGGCGTCGGCCTTAGCCGGACCAAGCGCCCCTATCCCTGGGGTCATGAGCGCGACACAACCGGCAAAGCCAATTTGGATGGCCGCAGCACTGGATGCATCGATGTAGCCGCCTTTGCCAGCGGCGACAGCGCGTGGGGGTGCCGCCAAATGCTCGGGAATATATGGGAATGGACGAGCTCAACTTTCGA
>CAXFCV010000055.1:0-2783 GCA_964000975.1 uncultured Rhodospirillaceae bacterium
AAAAATACCATTCACCTTATGGGAAGAAGAATCATTCCTGATTGACTGCCAACTCACCAATGAAGAGCGTTTGATACGGGATACGGCCAATACCTATTGCCAGTTAAGCCTGCAAACCGATATGCAGTTTTTCGAATGAGCGTCTCTGTCAAAATCTCTGGCTCCATCGCCCAAGTGACGATGGACAATGCACCGGTCAACGCGTTGAGCCAGGCGAGTCGGCAGGGATTAATGGACGCGCTTGTACAGGTAAAAGAGGATTCGGAAGTCCGTGCAGTCGTGTTGCGCGGTAAAGGCGGCACATTCTGTGCGGGTGCAGATGTTCGTGAATTCTCCACCGAGCCGACCAAGCCCTACCTACCGGATGTTTTATCTACCATTGAGAATTCCAGAAAACCGTGGATCGCTGCGATCGATGGTTTCGCACTCGGCGGCGGATTGGAGTTGGCGCTTGCTTGCCATTATCGCCTGGCTAAGAGGGAAGCTCACTTAGGGTTTCCTGAAGTCAAGTTAGGCTTGATCCCCGGTGCGGGCGGAACGGTTAGGCTACCGCGCCTTATTGCAGCAGATCGAGCGCTTGAAATGATTGCCGAGGGAGAACAAATTTCGGCTTCTACCGCGATGTTATACGGGCTTGTCGATGAATTGGTCGAAGGTGACCTAGATCGGGCTGCATTGCACATGGCGGAGTTGGCAGGCGAACACCCCTGCCCCCAGCCATTGAGCTCAAGGCTGCCAGCAGGGCCTGGTAACCCAATTGGTTTTAAAAACATGAAAGACAAGATCAGACGTCGGACAAGGGGGCAGATCGCACCAGATGCCGCTATCGAAGCGGTAGAGTTGTCCTTGCGCAGGCCCGTCGAAGAAGCCTTTAAAGCTGAACGCGCAAGCTTCCTAGCACTAAAGTCTGGCCCACAGTCAGCTAGTCTGCGCCATGTGTTCTTTGCTGAACGTACCGCCGGTAAGATTGCTCGTGCAAAGGGCGCCAAGCCCCTGCCGCTGCGCCATATCGGTATCGTGGGAGGCGGAACCATGGGCGCAGGCATAGCCACGGCCTGTCTTCAGGCTGGGTTGTCGGTGACCATGGTCGAACGTGACGAAAACGCTTTTTGCGACGGTCTAAAGAGAGTCGACGCAGCGATCGGCAAGGCCTGTTCTATTGGGAAAATGTCGAAAACCGAGGCAGATGTGGCTAAGGAGGCTTTCCGAGGAGGAACCGACTATTCAAAATTGGGAGATTGCGATCTGGTAATTGAGGCCGTGTTTGAGGATATGGGTGTCAAGAAAGACGTATTTGCCAAGCTTGATGCAGCAACCAGGTCAAATACCGTTCTGGCCACCAATACGTCCTATTTAGATGTAGACGAAATCGCCAAGTCGGTAAATGATCCAACACGGGTGATCGGACTACATTTCTTTTCCCCTGCTCACGTCATGAAGTTGCTGGAAGTGATCGTAGCAGCCAAAGCATCGGCTGATGCACTGGCGACCGGGATATCACTTGGGCACCGGCTTAAAAAGACAATCGCCGCTGCCGGTGTTTGCGATGGTTTCATCGGAAACAGGATTATGTCTGCCTATCGCCGTGAGGCAGACTACATGATCGAAGACGGTGCCCTTCCTCATGAGGTTGACGAGGCTATGACCAATTTCGGGTTTCCCATGGGCATCTTCGCCATGCAAGATCTAGCAGGACTCGATATTGCATGGGCTATGCGCAAGCGCAGGGCAGTTAACCGCCCTGCGAATGAGCGCTATGTCGAAATTGCCGATAGGCTTTGCGAGGCGGAGCGGTTCGGTCGCAAGTCCGGCAAGGGATGGTATGACTACAGCCAAAGTAAATCTGGCGTTACCGATCCCGAGGTGACTGCCTTAATTGAAGCCGAAGCGGAGCGTAAAGGCATCAAACGTAAACCCCTAAAAAGGAAAGAGATATTAGAACGGATATTGATGGCTATGCAGAAAGAGGGTCAGCAGATAGTTGATGAGGGGATTGCGACCTCTGGAGGAGTTATAGACGTAGTCATGATCAACGGATATGGCTTTCCGCGTTGGCGGGGCGGCCCAATGTTCTTGGCCGGGCTCACCTAGTCAACTTATCCATTAGAAGAATTGACGTGTCCTGTTGGGCTGCCTCCCGTGCATTCAATTCAACCACAAGCTCAGATGCCCGGGACCCTATCATGACAGTATTCGCCATGATTTCAAAGTCACTAGGATCTGGAAGGATGGCAACCATTGATGGCTATTTCACAAGACTGGGCAGGTAAAGCGCGATCTGAGGGAAGACAATAATCAGTGCAACAACGGTCAGAGCACAGAGGATAAAAGGGATTGCCGCCCAGTAAATGTCAGTCATTTTGGTATCAGGCGGGGCGACCCCTTTCATTACAAATAATAAAAGGCCAAAGGGTGGTGTGGTAAAGCTAATTTCAAGGGCCAAGAGTATGATGACACCAAACCAAATCGGGTCAAACCCCAACTGAGTAGCCAGGGGAAAATAGATAGGCACCGTCAACAGCATCATAGACAGTTGATCCATGAACATGCCCAAAATCAACAGAATACCGAACATGATCAACAGCATAGTCAGAGGTGCTAAATCAAAGGACGTTGCCCATGCTAAAAGTCCCGAACTTGCTCCGGAAAAGGCAAGAAGAGCACTGAATGTGGCAGATCCAAAGATAATCAAAAAGGCCATTACCGTGACGCGCAGGGCGCCTGCGGTTGCGTTAACGATCGCCTTCCAACTGAGCGTTCGAAAAATGACACATAACAGCAGA
>CAXFCV010000056.1:0-1654 GCA_964000975.1 uncultured Rhodospirillaceae bacterium
ACTACGCGGGTGAGACGCTTGGCAGTGGCACAGATGTACTTCGCTACAACGCCGATAAACGTGCCGGGCTCATAGATCAGGAGACGTTCGAGAATGTGGTCGGCGGTTTGTCGCGGTCTGCCGGAACCTGCATGGTCATGGGTACAGCGGCAACTATGATGTCTGTCGCAGAGACACTTGGCATGGCACTTCCCGGATCTTCATCCATTCCCGCAGTCGACTCCCATCATGCCCTTATGGCTGCAGCCTCTGGGCGACGTATTGTCGATATGGTGTGGGAAGACTTAAAACCAACGGATATCCTCACCCAGGCTTCCTTCGACAACGCAACGATCATTGATATGGCTTTAGGAGGCTCAACCAATGCTATGATCCACCTGATCGCCGTGGCAGGTCGCGCGGGTCTTGACGCAAATCTGGATCGGTTTGACGCGATCTCTCGAAAGTCGCCGGTGCTTGTGAACATTAAGCCCTCCGGTAAATATCTCATGGAAGACTTTTATTACGCGGGCGGTCTGCGTGGTCTGATGACCCGGCTGAAGGATCATCTTGACCTCACCACCCGGACTGTCACGGGCGGGACCCTCGCCGAAGCCATTGACGGTGCCGAGATTTACAATGACGAGGTCATCCGCCCTCTCGACAACCCGCTTTACCACGAGGGAGGCACAGCCATCCTTCGTGGCAATCTGGCACCGAACGGCTGCGTCATAAAACAGACAGCGGCGGATCCAAAATTCCACCAGCACACCGGCAAAGCTGTTGTGTTTAAAGACTATGTGGACTTGTCCGCGCGCATCGATGATCCAGATCTAAATGTGGATGCTGACTCAGTTCTTGTGCTGCAGAACGCCGGACCGATCGGCGCGCCGGGCATGCCGGAGTGGGGTATGTTGCCCATCCCGAAAAAATTGCTCGCCCAGGGCGTACGCGATATGGTGCGCATCTCAGATTGCCGAATGAGTGGCACCGCATATGGCACCTGTATTCTGCATGTATCACCTGAGGCGGCGATTGGCGGCCCACTTGCCCTGGTGCAAAACGGTGATCTCATTGAACTGGACATCCCGAACAGATCGATAAATGTAAAAATATCCAACGCGGAACTGGACGATAGAAAAGAACATTGGACACCGCCGCCTTTTCCAGCCACCCGCGGCTACACCGCTTTATTTGCCCAGCATGTGACGCAGGCACACGAGGGCTGTGATTTCGACTTCCTTCACGCTGGGGATCCGACTCCTGAACCTTTGATCTTCTAACCCAATCTGATGGGTCAACATAAGACACCGACCCCAAAAAAAGCACTGAGAGGACTGCGTGAGCACATTAATCGAAAAACTTGTGGCAATCGTTGGGAAACCCAACGTCCTCACCGCACACGAAGACCAAACCAAATACATAACGGACTGGCCCGGAGATAAAACCGGTCAGGCCCAGGCCGTTGTAAGACCAGCCAACACACAAGAAGTCTCTGAGATTATGCACCTGGCCTATGATACCGGTACCCCCATTGTTCCCCAAAGCGGCAACACCGGGGTGACTGGCGGCTCGATACCTGATCAAAGCGGTGACGCCATTCTCCTCTCGCTGGAACGCATGAACATAATCCGAGACATTAGCCGGCCAGCTCAGACTATTGTGGTGGAGGCCG
>CAXFCV010000057.1:0-3809 GCA_964000975.1 uncultured Rhodospirillaceae bacterium
CATTAACCCCGAGGTCGCGTGCCTGTAAAATCAGCAAATAAATTGGGGGCCATCGGTATACCTAATCTTATCACGGTCGATAAATGTGTATTTTCGATGGCGTGGGTCCCTGGACACAATAAACGCCCTTATATTTAATTAGAATAGCAAAAACCTATCGGCGGTCTTCTAAAAATCGACTTTGCCCGTTTATTAATCGGCGAATGCGGAACGTCTGCCTCTCATATGCCGAAGAACATCAGTGATCACGAACATTTCTCCGCCGTCTTTTTTGCTGCTACCGCGTTTGTCTCCTTTCCCGGAGACATAACTCTACCAGGCTTTTTTCTTGTCCTAAAATTATTTGACTACGATATCGTCCTCGCTACATTTCTCGAATCCTACGAGGGAGATCAAGATGTCGGCCTGGATCGCGATGATTGAAGATAAGGATGCTGACGGCGACCTAAGAGAAGCTCTTAACCTATCAAGAACGCCGCACGGCACTGTTGATAATGTTCTCCGCGTCCATTCCCTACGTCCAAATACCATGCGGGGACACATCACACTTTACCGCGCGGTACTCCATGATGAAGCCAATGTCCTTCCCGTTTGGCTTCAAGAGACAATAGGCTCCTACGTGTCAATCTTAAATGATTGCAGTTATTCCTATGAAAACCACTGGAGCAACGCTAAGCATCTGATTGGAGATAACACGCGAGCAGATAAGATTGAGGAGAGCCTTCAGCGCCGGTCCCCACGAGATGTGTTTAATGGTGCCGAACTCGCACTTCTGGAGTACACAGAAAAACTGACACTTACCCCTTCGGAGATGGTGGAAGACGATGTTGCTAAAATTAAAAGGTATGGCGTCTCTGATGGTGAAATTCTTGAGGCAAACCAGATCATAGGATACTTCAACTATGTTAATCGCTGTATCAATGGCTTGGGCGTTACAACTGATGGGGACGTTATCGGCTATTATACCGACGCAGAATGACCCCACCGGGCGCTGAGCAGTTGTCAAAGGACCCTCATGGCTCTTACCTACCCTAGAGATACCGGACCGATCCCCGTGATCGACATAGGACCGCTCCGAGATGGAAGCGGCGCACGTGAAGTTGGTAAGGCTCTTCATCAGGCGAGCCAAACGGTCGGGTTTATTTACGTGACAAACCACGGCATTCCGGATGATCTTATCAAGCGCGCACACGCAGTAGCATTGGCATTCTTCCGTCAACCGGATGAGATTAAGCAACGCGTCGCTATTACGCAAAGCCATAGAGGCTGGCTTCAAATGGGGGGCGCCGTAATGGGCGATGACATGCCCTATGATCTCAAGGAGAGCTTTCTCTGGGGTACGGAGGATAGCGCAGGCAACACCCCGACAGACCATCCTCTGCGCGGTGCAAATATTTGGCCCGACCGCGTGGCTGATTTTCGAGACATATCCAACACTTATTTTGATCAGGCACATGTTGTGGCCTATGACCTCATGAGAGGGTTTGCCCTCGGACTGGGCCTGGAGGAGAATTTTTTCCTATCCTCTCCCGCGCAACCCATGAGCCGGGCCTCTTATGTCTATTATCCCAGCCAACCAGCACCCCGCCGAAATAACCAGTTTGGTGCAGGACCGCATACAGATTTCGGCGTGTTAACCGTTCTATACCAGGACTCCATTGGCGGCTTGCAGGTTCAAGATATTGCCGGTGGTTGGATCGACGCGCCTCCCTTGGACGGAACCCTCGTGATAAATGTGGGCGACTTGTTGGAGCGGTGGACGGGTGGAGCATACCGATCCACGCCGCATCGCGTTATTAATGGATCCGGCCAAGAAAGGCTCTCCCTTGTGCTCGCTTATGACCCGGGTCCGGACACCATAATTGATGCTCATCAAGTCCTGGGAAGCACTGCTGCAACCGTGGAAGACCCCATAAGCTGCGGGGACTATCTTGTCAGGCGATTTGAGCGCGCTTTCGCCTACAGGCGAACCCAACAATGAGCGACACTTCTCAATTGAAAGAGGGGGCGCGCAATCTTCTGAAAAATTGCGCTAACCTGCAGACCGAGGACTCGCTCCTGGTTATTTATGAGATGCCCGAGGAGGGCTGGTACGATCAGGAGGTCGTTGACGCAGTATTTAAAACGGCGCGAGACCTGGGAGTTGAACCGGCTCGCCTGGTAGTCGGAGCACCGGGAAACGAGGAAAACCCAGCTGTCAGTGAGGCAATCTCGCGTCATGATTGCACTATATTCCTTACCCGGTTAGGTGACCAAGACCGGTTTGCGAAGATGGCACCGGGTCAGCGGACCGTTATGGTATACACCCGAACCGCCGACATGCTGGCATCGAACTACGGCACCACCCCCCATCAGGCCATGGAGGATCTTAAAGGCGCGACTCACGCGATCATGAGGAATACTCAGGAAATTGTCATCACCTGCCCTCTGGGCACCCACTTAACGGGCGACACGTCCCAGACCGTGTGGGAAGACACTGGGGATGTCTCCGTCAAACGCTTCCCTCTGGGTGTTCCGCAACCCATTGGCGCCGCATCCTTCTCTGGCCAAGTGGCACTTAGCGGGTATCTCACGACAACGGGGTGCAAGGTTTACACCCCGGACCATGCGGCCCTGGACGGCACTGCCTTTGCCCACGTGGAAAATGGGCGGATCAAAGAGTTTGCCGGCCCAGCAAAAACCGTCGAACAGATCAGACAGCATTACGACTTTGTCTCCGACCTGTTCGGCATTGATCCCGACTTTATCCATTCCTGGCATGCTGGCATGCATCCTGGGTGCAGCTACCTACCCTCGGCAGCGGCGCACCCGGACCGTTGGTCGAACAACGTGTTTACACATCCTCAATTTGTTCACTTTCACACCTGTGGCGCTTATGCGCCGGGTGAAATTTGCTGGATGGTTAAGGACCAAACAATAACATTTGACGGTGTCGCTCTCTGGGAACAGGGGAGGATGATGCCGGCCTCATTCCCGCTAGCATCCGGATGTCTGGAGCGCTGGCCAGTATTACGCCCTCTTTTTGCCAATCCGTCATCAAATATCGGTTTAAAGTGAGCCCGCAATCCGGCTTTCCATTCCTGCCCCCAGTCTATCGCTGCACCGTTTTATCCGCAGGACACACAATTATCTTTGGTCTTCCGTCCCCCAACCAGTATAACCATCAATGAGAGAAAAAAGTGCCGATGACCGGGTTTATTGCTGGGTTAGGTGCGGCTAAGTGTAATTGGGTACCATCCATAGCCTAATATTGGAAGATTGATGTCCCTATGGAACGCAAATTAAGCACAATTTTTGCCCTAGACGTTGTCGGTTACAGCAAACTGATGGCCGATGATGAGGCGCGTACCCTCTCCAACCTGAAAATGCGTCGGGAGTTCATCGACTCCCTAATCGAGGAATTTGGGGGCCGTATATTTAATACCGCTGGTGATAGCGTTATGGCGGAGTTCGGTAGCCCCGTGAAAGCGGTTGAATGCTCTGTACAGATCCAAAACAGATCTCAGTCGCTCAACACCAAGGCAGACTCGAAAGACCAAATGAACTTCAGGATTGGAATCAATGTGGGAGATGTAATGGTCTCCGAGGGCAATCTCTTTGGAGATGCCATTAACATCGCGGCAAGGCTCGAAGCCGAGGCAAATATTGACGGTATCTGCATTTCGCAGAGCACTTTCGATATGGTTAACCTAAAAATCAACGTGTCCTACCAAGACGCTGGAGAATTAACCCTCAAAAATATCGGTCGGCCTATCCGAGCATATCATCTTACGAAGTCTAAGGGAGCAACACGGGGGCTAATTAGTTCG
>CAXFCV010000058.1:0-6856 GCA_964000975.1 uncultured Rhodospirillaceae bacterium
AAAACACTGGTTTTCGTAGCTAGCAGTTAGCAAAGCGTTAGTGGTAGCTTCATTTATTATAAAAAAACACAGTTTACTGGATGTTTTATGTGCACATTCCGTCAATCGGCCCCCGGCTAAAATTGCCGGGACTTTCCTCGTCTCTGAGATAAGCGCTGTCCACGCGGAAACCAGAGTGGATTTTGTACTTACTCTTTCTGAATATATCTTGGATAAAATCAGTAAAGACGAATTATATTACCACACTACATATTTTTTTAGGCTCAACAGCTTCTCTCTCGTCATGGTATGGCGGTGATCATGCGGAGTAGCTTCGGTAGCTTCTCGCCGGCGCCGGAGCGGTCGGTGGCATAGACCACGCGGGTACCGGGCGGGCCATTTGGGGTTAATCGGATGAACCATAGCGGTGTTGTTTCCGTGGGCAGGAACGAGTAGCGCACATCAATGACGAGTGGGCTGCCGTCCAGCGCTTTGGCGACAAAGCCATCACTGAGCCGTGCAAAACGCATTATATCGCGGGCCTGACGGGATCCCGGTTGGAGCCAAGGAAAATCTCGGGCTGGCTTTAGGGTAGCTATAGAGGTGCCTTCAAACAGTCGCCGGCGTGGCCAAGGAAGCACGCCATCCACATAAAACCGACCGTCAACCGCATAGACTGACCTCCATAACAATATGTTGCCAAAAGTGGGTTTGACGACGAGACGAACGTCTTCGTGCCCCCGGCTTTCTGCGAGTGTTTTCGCCATGCGATGGGCCTCAAGATTCTGATATCCAGCCGCAGATAAGTAGAGAGCGGACCAAATCAGTGCGGCTCGTCCATACCGCCCGTCCCGTTTTAACACGCCCGCCCCAACCAATGCGATAAGTGGAAGCGTAAACAGCGGGTCAAAGATCGAGATGATGCTAAGGGAGAATCGCGTGTCTGACAGCGGCCACAGTAGAGAGGTACCAAAGGAGGTTGCTGCGTCAAGCAGCCCGTGCGTGCCGAATCCCAGGGCACAAAAGAACCAGCATTTCCATATGCTGAGGCCGAGCCACCGTCGGCCGAGGCCATAGAGCACGCCGGCGACCGCCGCGCTGCCTACGGGGATAAAAAAAAGAGAGTGAGTGAAATGGCGGTGGAACTCGAGAAACATCAGCGGGTCCTCGGAGCTTCGGATCAGCGCGTCAAAATCCGGTGACAGGCCAGCCAGGAAGCCCAGTGCTGCTGCTGCTGCTGTCTGCTTTTTTTGCCGGGTCGCAAGTGGAAGGGCGGCACCGACAACGCCTTGTGTGAGAATATCCATGGGTCGTGCGGCGGGTCCTTTAGAAGCCTATCACTGGGTGTGCAGGCGACGTTATGAGGAATCCGGACCAGCTTGTCCAGATGACCCTCCGCCACATTTGAGTTGGCTCGGAGCTCAATCTGATCCCCCCTTGCGCCTCTCCCACACAGCTTCTTCCGGCGTTTTTAGGCGCCCTAGGGCTCTTAATAGCGGGGGGTGTGTGTTGATTGGCAGGTAGATTTGGCTGTATAAGCACCGCCTCCTGGCTTTAGTGTTGGGAAACCTTATAACGCCCTGGAGCGAGAGGTGATGACACATACTGTATTTATAGACGGTGAGGCAGGGACGACGGGTCTGCAAATCATTCAACGGCTGAGAGGTCGACCGGAGATCGAACTCATTCATCTTGGGGACAGCCGCCGAAGAGATACTAGCGCGCGGGCCGACGCGCTGAACACGGCCGATGTGTCAATACTATGTCTGCCTGATGATGCATCCCGGGAAGCTGTTTCCCTCATCGACACGCCTGCCGCCCGCATCATCGATGCCTCTATCGCATACAGAACCGATCCGGACTGGATTTTTGGTTTTCCAGAGTGGGCGCCGGGCCAGCGCGATAAAATCGCTGCCGCGACTCGCGTCACGAATCCGGGATGCTACGCCTGTGGTTCGATCGCCATACTGCATCCATTGGTGAGCGCTGGGCTTGTGCCGACGAACCATGCCACGGTCATCAATGCGGTGTCCGGTTACACCGGTGGTGGTAAAAAGCTTATCGCGGCGTTTGAGGATGATCAGGCGAACCCCACTATGGACAGCGCCTTCTATCTTTATGGTCTTGGCCTTGAGCACAAGCATACTGAAGAAATTCGTGTCCATGCTGGCCTTAACACCCGGCCTCTGTTCGTGCCGAGCGTGGGCCGGTTCGCCCAGGGCATGATCGTGTCCGTGCCGCTACATCTCTGGGCTTTACCGGGTGCCCCATTGGTTTCGGACGTCCACGCAGTGCTATCCGACCATTATGCGTCCGAGCGATTTGTAACAGTGGAGAGCCTGGAAAACGCGGATGCCCACAGGGCCCATTTGGATCCAGAGGGCCTTAACGGCACCAATCATATGTCGTTGTACGTGTTCGGCAACGGAGCGCGGCAACACGTGGTCGTTACTGCTGTGCTGGACAATCTCGGCAAAGGGGCCTCTGGACAGGCCGTCCAGTGCCTTAATCTGATGCTCGGGTTTGAGGAAGCGACAGGTCTCTAGGGGGTCGCTATTTGTAGGCACCAGGGCTTAAAATGTACAGTCTGCCAACGGGCCGCTTTTTTACCTGCGCGCGCGGCCCGCGTTGGGGGTAGGTGAACCGGCTAGACGTCAATCATATCGTCTTCCAGGCTGGAGGCATGGGTTTGAATGAAGGCCAGTCTGAGTTCCGGTTTCTTGCCCATGAGCTGGTTCACCAAATCAGCGGTCGCAGAGGCTTCTTTTTTCTCGCCGTCCGTGTGCCGGAGTGGCAAGGTCACCCGAAGCAACGTCCGGGTTATTGGGTTCATGGCTGTCTCTTTAAGCTGCGCCGGGGGCATTTCTCCGAGGCCTTTAAAGCGGCTGATCTCGATTTTACCTCGCCCGGTGAACTCTCTTTCAATCAAAACATCCTTGTGGTCATCGTCCATTGCATAAGCCGTTTGGCCACCTTGGCTGAGCCGGTATAGAGGCGGTTGTGCGATAAATAAGTGACCATCCTCAATAAGTTGTGGCATTTCTTTATAGAAAAAAGTCATGAGAAGGGATGCGATGTGGGCACCATCCACATCCGCATCCGTCATGATAATGACCTTTTCATAGCGTAGATCATCCTCCTTGTAACGAGGTCCGATGCCGCAGCCGAGCGCCTCCATCAAGTCATTGATCTCCTGATTGGCGTGCATTTTATCGGCGGTAGCACTCGCGACGTTAAGAATTTTTCCACGGAGGGGAAGAACCGCCTGAGTTGCCCGGTCGCGGCCCTGTTTCGCAGAACCTCCAGCACTGTCGCCCTCCACGATAAAAATTTCTGTCCCTTCTCTGGAACGTTGGGAGCAATCTGATAGCTTGCCCGGCAAACGGATGCGTTTCGTGGCCGACTGGCGCTTGAGGTTCTTGTCCTGGCGTTTCTTCATGCGAATTAGGCTGCGTTCCACCGTGTGCTCTAGTAGCCGCTTGGCGGTCTCTGGATCACTCGAGAGCCATAGATCGAAATGGTCCCCGACAGATGTTTCCACTAGTTTGGTCGCTTCCACGCTAGCCAGTTTTTCTTTGGTTTGTCCCTGGAACTGTGGTTCGGTAATGAACACGGAGAGCATGATGTTGGCCCCGCCAACAACGTCATCGGCCATAATTTTAGCCGCCTGTTTGTTGTTAATGAGTTCGCCGTACCCGCGTAGCCCCTTTGTCAGTGCGCCGCGCAGGCCAGCTTCATGGGTTCCACCCAACGGAGTGGGGACCGTGTTACAGTAAGAATTAAAGAATCCATCCTCATCCTCGGGCCAGGCAACCGCCCATTCCACAGTTCCAGACCCGCTATTTAGTCTCGCCTGCCCGAAAAAGGCTGTCGGCGTGATGGTTTTCCGATCGCCCAGAGCGCCCTTGAGATAATCTTTGAGTCCTCCAGGGAAATGCAGGATCGCGCTCTCCGGTGTGTCATCCTTTTCGCTGATCAGCGCTGGTTCACACGACCATCGGATTTCCACACCCCGGAAGAGATAGGCCTTGGAGCGGGCAAGACGATAGAGAGTTTCCGGCTTAAAGTGTGCATCGGCCCCAAAAATCTTTGGATCCGGGTGAAAATGTATGGTGGTGCCTCGGCGGTTGGAGACCTTGCCCCTATCGGTCAGCTTGCTGGTGGGAATGCCCCTAACGTAACTCTGCGTCCATAGCCGTTTGTCCCGCGCCACCTCAACGTTAAGAGCATCGGAAAGGGCGTTGACGACCGAGAGCCCAACACCATGAAGTCCTCCTGATGTTTCATATGCTTCCCCGCCAAATTTGCCGCCAGAATGGAGCGTGGTAAGGATTACTTCGAGTGCAGATTTTGACTTAAACTTGGGGTGGGGATCCGTGGGAATGCCGCGGCCATTATCCCGCACCGTGACGGTTTGGTCTTTGGCGAGTTCAAGATCAATGCGAGTGGCTTCGCCTGAGACCGCTTCGTCCATGGCATTATCCAGAATTTCTGCCGCTAAATGGTGGAGAGCCCGATCATCGGTGCCGCCGATATACATGCCAGGCCGGCGGCGCACGGGCTCCAAACCCTCAAGAACCTCTATGTCCTTCGCCGAGTACGTGTTTGATTTCTTGACGGTTTTCTTTTTTGCCTTGGGAGCGTCGTCGAATAAGTCGGCCATGATTGGTATTCTGTATCCTGAACAGAGGTGATCTAAAGCACTAAGTAAGGTTTATACATCGCTATAATGTAGTTGGTAAGGGACGTATAACAATATATGGTGTGTCGCAACTTAAATACAACAGCAATCACTATGTGCGACATTCACCAGATCATGAGAGCCTAGAAATGACCGATCGAAAACAAAAACCGACCGGCGAGCTCACCATCCGCACCGTTGCGATGCCTTCAGATACAAATCCGAGGGGCGATATTTTCGGCGGCTGGCTCATGTCTCAGATGGATCTGGCCGGCGGTATTATGGCGACGCGGCGAGCGAAGGGGCGAACTGCGACAATTGCAGTCGATAATATGGTTTTTCACAAACCCGTTCATGTCGGCAACGTGGTAACGTGTTACGCCGATGTTATTCGGGTCGGGACCACGTCAATGTCCATCAAAATTGAGGCCTGGGCCCAACACTACTCTGAACTTGGCGAGCTTAATAAGGTAACTGAGGGCGTTTTCACCTATGTTGCCATCGATCAAGAGCGCAAACCTCGGCCAGTGCCCAACGAATAGGTTATAGGGAGATCCAACAATGCCTATATTGAGGCCTCCTGCGTCGCAGCACCTTTCTGGGACAGTGCAAGGCCTCGCTCCTGTCACTCCCTTAAACGGTCATGTTTAGTCAGCCAACAACTGCGGTGCCGATTACGAGCCAAACATAGGCCGCGCTAAGCAGCGTAGATAGGGCCGCGAGTTCTTTAGCAAATTCCTTTGCGAGAATTGTCTTAATCATTTTTTCTTCCTGGGTAAAATTTTTTCCTATCAATGTTTAGCCGGTAAAGAACAAAATAGCAACATTTTAAATATATTATTCAAAACAGAGGGTAATTCCATATTAATTCTAATAGGCGGGGCCTGATCAATATGGGCAGTTGTGCGTTTGCTGATTCCTAGCAGGGCGCAACGGGCCCCCGGGCGATAGGATTTTCAAAACTGGCCTTCGTCCAATAACAGAATTTTTGACCCGAGAATTAGTGGTGCCGGAAGCCGCCAACGAAGTTGGTTGCTGCATGTTTCTTGCGTATCTCTTCTGGCCATGTGCTTTTGATATAAGCCAGGACGGCCCAAATTTCGCGCGGATTCAATTGGTGTTTATAGGCAGGCATGTTGCTGTTCATGCTGGTAGGCGCAAAGATAGCTCCACCTTCGCTTATAAAATCAAATAGTTGGCGGTCGGAATGTTCCCAATTGTGGCCTGTCCCATCCTGGGGGGGCGCCGGAAACGTGCCATCAGGGTTTTGAATTTCCCAGTTGGGCTGCCCCTTAAGATCAACCCCGTGGCATTCCGCGCAATTACCCGAATATACCTCTTTTCCGAGGTTCACCAATTCTGGGTTGAAGGGATCGGTTTGCGCAGTCATATGACCGCTGAGGACCAGATAGCCCGCCACAGCGCCTGCGATCAGAAGATAGGCGCCGATCAGCATTAAGATGTTTCTGGCAAAGCGTTCGCGTTTCATGTCAGAAGAGGCCTATCTCAGATCTATTCCGGATTCTGTAAAAGTTCTTGTTAACAGACATTTTTATAGACGTAAATCCAGGAGGACTTGAGAAATTTCACACTTACCTGACCCTTCGGTCTGGTTGGCTTCCTTGTAAGCTATCGATGCAGTCGGCCTCTTGATTTAGAGAAATAATGATGAGGACCATCGCCAGAGATTCGCTAACATTCGGAGCAGTTACTGATCCCAAAGGCTGAAGAGGGAACAGACCAAGTATGCCATTTCTGCCGAGATGGGCCGACGATTGATCGGATGGTTTCATCTGACCTTGTTCTGGGCCCAGGCGTAATTCGAGGTTTGATCCCCGGCGCCAACTACCAAAGTCTTGTAGTTGAAAATTTTGTTCTTACGGCTTTTTTTGTTTTTCTTGCGCTTATTTCCCCTGGCATCAGAAATAGTTTAAGCCTAAACTATTTCTGATAGCAGCATCCGCTAAAAACCATAGGGAATTGCAATGTGGAAACCGCCGGAGCGCGTAAAGTATGAACCAAATCCAGGGGCATGGCCGTCGGCGGCGGAGGCGGGCGAATCTCTTTGGTTCAGCCCTGTCGATATTGGTTCTCTGACGCTTGAGCATCGGACGTGGGTACCGGCTATGGTACCCTGGCGATCTAACGAGGAGGGGTTTGTCACCGACGATGTTCTCGATTGGTACGAGGGCTTTG
>CAXFCV010000059.1:0-1916 GCA_964000975.1 uncultured Rhodospirillaceae bacterium
CCAAATTAGAACTGTATACTCAAAGGGTGCAACAAGGCCTGTTGGCGCCACCATAAAAGCGCGCGTCATAAAAATATAGCCGACGATGGTGAAAATACCCATGGCGCCGAAGATTGCCCAATCAGCCATCTCAACGGTCACCCAGACCGATGGCAAGGCCATGCTGGAGAGCAGTGTTATCCCAATCATTAAATAAAAAATAAGCTGAAACGTCGATTCTGTGTCCCGGAGCCAGCGAGCTGTAAGGTTGATGCCCGCAAAGGACAGCCCAGCCAGGAGCGCAAACAGGGCCGACGGATTAAAAACTTCGGTACCTGGCCGAAGTGCGATCACTACACCGATAAGCCCTAGAATAACCGCACCCCATCGGTGCAGACCAACTTTTTCCTTGAATAAGGGCACAGATAACGCCGTCGTCATGAATGTGGAGCCAAATACGATCACCGTGACATCAGCAAGCGGCATATCTTGCAGAGCGCGAAACATAAACACAGGGCCCATGAACGACACTACCAGACGCAAGACATGCGCCCACGGCCGCTTTGTCCGAAGACCCGCTGCCTGTTGGGCAAACACGATCCACGCCAACAGGATCGCTGAAATGAACCATCCTCTAATCGCAATGACTTGAATAACTGGATAGTCCGCGCTTACCAGCCATTTGGCGGCGGTGTCAGTTAGTCCCATCCCAAGCATGCCCATCAACATAAAAAGCACGCCGGCGAGGTTTCCTCTTCTGGAGTATTCCATGAGAGGAACAATGGGGACCGACGCGGTTTTTGTCGAGAGGGCGAGTTCGTGAAACACTTGTCGAAAACTTCTGTTAGAAGGGTAAATAAAAGGAAACTACGCCCCGAGCATGTTACCCGAGAACGCCGTGTCTGGACATCCCGGCTCTCATGGTTTCCTATAGGATTGTTCTCAATTAAACCCCGAGGTCAATTATGGGATTACATTACCCTCTGGTGGATGTTGCAGACTTGGTTGCGCCGGATAACGGACCGGATTTGCGAACGGCAATTTCAGGCACGGAGGGAAGTTCAACCACGGCGTTTTTCTTGACCCTAGACCCAGACGCACAACCCATGACCCATAGGCATAACCGTTGCGACGAAATCACCGTTTGTCTGGAGGGAACAGGACAGACGACTATCGGTGGGGTGAAAAGGCCCCTCCGTGCGGGACATTGCATGCGTGTGCCGGCTGGTTTATCCCATCGTTTCGAAAACACCGGGACTTCGCCGATGAAAATTGTCGGGTTTTACATTGGCGCTCCCGACCTTGATACGAGCGGATTTGAAACAGTCAGCGACCAAGAAAGTGAAGAACCGATCAAGGGGGTCAGCGCGGATGAGACATTCCTACATTGGGATGATGTTTCGCCAGAGACCATGAATAAAGATGAAGGCTGGCTGATCAACGATTTTCGTCTCCCATTTGGTGCTCACAATGGGTCCGGCACAACCCTGTTCCGAGCTCAATTTTTCCCGGGTGCTGTCCATAAGAAACACTCACACACAAACTGTGAGGAAATATATTATATTATTAGTGGCCACGGACTGGCCGGTGCAGGTGTTGACAGGGTAGAGGTCACTGCAGGCCAGTTTCATTACATACCGGCTGGTGTAGAACATTGGCTTCATAACCTCAGCGACACCGATCCCATCCATGTAATTGGTGTCTATATTGGTTCAGGTAGCGTTGCGGAAACCGGCTATGTCTTCCGGGGCGACGTCACCTTGGATGACATCGCTACACGCACTCCATAAAGTCGGGAAATTTACATATGCTAAATGCCGCTGTTATCGGCCTCGGTTGGTGGGGCAAACAAATCATCAATTGCCTTGAAGACAGCGACCGGATCAAGGTGGTGACCGCAGTCGACGTTAATGCAAATGAGGGCGCCACTTTTGCGG
>CAXFCV010000060.1:0-4198 GCA_964000975.1 uncultured Rhodospirillaceae bacterium
CTGATTGCCAAAGGTGGTGCGCACTCGCTCCAGTTCGTCTGCTGCTAGATCCCAGGCTCGTTCCCAGGAGACAGCAACAAATGGGCCTTTTCCCCGGCCTTTTGTCGGGGTCGCGCCTGTCTGATCCCTACCTTTCTCCAACCAAGCCTTGCGCACCATAGGCTGTCTGATGCGGACCGCATCAGTGAGCGCCTGCGGCATACCGAGCCCGATGGGGGAAGGATCAGGATCTTGATCGAATGGTGTAAGCGCCGAGACCTGACCGTCTTCGACCTCCACCTGATACGCCCCCCAGTGGGTGGCTGTCATATACTTGGTCATTTGGGCAGATTAGCTATAAAATCACCAGACGTCACCTTTTGGATTAATGACCATGACAGACAAAAATGACGCAAAGACGAACCCTGACGGCACGATCAAGATCATCAAAGAGTATCTCCAGGCGCTGGAGGACCGCGATCTAGAAGTCGCAGCAACCTTTTTGGCCGACGAGTTCCAAATGCACTTTCCGGGAGACCAGACATTCCAAACGTTAGATGAACTCGTCGCATGGTCTAAGCCCCGCTATCAATGGGTTAAGAAGGCCTATGAACAGTTTGATATCTGTCCCGCCGGTGAAGAGAGTGTTGTCTACTGTTACGGGACCCTGCACGGCCGATGGCCGGACGGGTCAATCTTTGGAGACATTCGCTTCATCGACCGATTCGTCGTGAGAGATGGTCTACTCACAAATCAACAAGTCTGGAATGATCTGGCCGAGGGCGCAACCCAATGAAATAATTGTTGGCTCGGCTTAAAGTGGCGGTGGCGGGATTTCCGGGCTAAGGATCTCGTAGGCAAGTCCAATCGCCAACAGGTTGCGATCACTCCCACGAGGTCCGTCAAAACCAATGGCCGCGGGAAGTCCTTTTGGAGTGAGCCCGATAGGCATTGTTAGGCCCGGAAAACCGCCGATGCTGGCGGGCTGAACGTTTCGGCTGGACGCCATGAATTTAGGTACTTCTATTCCATCTATGCTGTGAGTCCCCCAATCGTCTAGCCGGGTCGCCGGAAGTATCGTTGACGGGAAAATTACCGCGTCCAACCGTTCGCTACCGAATGCCTTTGAATACGCCCCCTGCAGTGCCGGCCGCATTTTGGTCAATGCTTCTTGATACGCCGTGCCTCTAACCGCTTGCATCGATCCTAGGGCCCGTAAGCGCTCACCTAGGCCACTGGCAGCAATTTGGGATATAACATCCTCAAAACTGACGCCTGCCTCGGCTTCCAACAAATACGTTGGAATGGCACGAAAAATCTCATAAGCGGCAATATGCTGTGCGGATGACCCTGTAGCCAGAGCCAACTCTGGGATGGCGACGTCCACAATTTCAGCTCCAGCGGACGCCAACTGCTGAACCCCATTCTCGAAAAGCCTCAGAATGTCGGGATCACAATCTGAACAAAAAAAGTCCCTCTCGACCCCTAACCGCAGGCGCATAAGGTTTGCCGGCGGTACCGCGTTTGTGCCGCAGATCACCCTGTCCAGAAGTTCGAGGTCCGCAACCCGACGCGCCATGGGGCCAATGGTATCCCGGGTCCAGGAAATAGGCACAACACCCCTTTGTGAGTAACGCCCTAGTGTCGGCCGAAGCCCCGCGACGCCGCACCAGGCGGCGGGATTGCGGACACTTCCGCCTGTATCAGTTCCCAGTCCCGCCGGAGCGATACGCGCCGCGATTGCCGCTCCTGTCCCACTGGAGGAGCCTGCAGGAGAGCGATCGGGATCATAGGGATTTCGGGCAGTGCCAAAGGCGCCCCAGACAGCCTCCCCACCATCTTCACTTTGAGAAATACCCGGGCTGAATGCCAATTCATGCATGTTTGCTTTGCTCATGACAATGGCCCCCGCGTCCAGCAGTTTACCTACCACAGGTGCCGTCTGGCCTGGATGGTGGTTTTTGAGTGCAGGAGTTGCAGCCGTTGTTGGATGGCCAGCAACATCGATGTTATCTTTAATCACCAGGGGCAAACCGTGAAGCGGTCCTCCAGAACCCTCCGCCGCCAGCTCTTGATCCGCCAACCGGGCAGCCTCGAGGAACCGATCGGGATCAAAGTTGATGAGCGTATTAAGCCCGCTATGGATCTCGGCCTTCCTAACAAGGCTCTCAGCAATCTCAACCGACGAGAGTGTGCCATTTGCAATATCTGTGACAATGTTAACCACCGTCAAATCGGTGATATCCATCCGTGACCCCATTTCTAGGAGGCGAGCCTAACCCACCTCGAGTTAAGAAAAGCCTATTTTGTCATTTTCAAGAGTGAACTCAATTCTTAATGCCCATGGGATTACTGTGGCCGTAGCCTTCGATATCCAGAAAATGTTTCAGCACCGTGGGTTCTCGGCGGCACATTTTTTCAATTGACAAAAATTAACCAATTGAAGTTTCCCGTTAAAACTGCCACGATCGGTTGTAAGGTCTGGTATGGATACCGCCACCTCAATTTTTTCGTATCCTCATCTCAATGACGAGACCTTGATTGCCGCTGAAGTTGGCGGAATAAGATTGTGACCAACGCTCCCAGGCTATACTTTTTTACCAATTTATTAAGGCGGAGCGAGAAAAGCATGATATCTGCCTCGAGATTAAATGGCCTCATCGGCGCTATGGAAACTGGCGGCATCGCCTTTTCCGCCTTCGTTCCGATGGACATCAACTCTGCCCAGGCTATGGCGGCTTCTAGGTTTGATGGCATCGTATACGAGGGTGAGCATAGTCCCTGGGACATTGTCGCTCTCGGCCACTGTCTGCAGTACATGCTGGACCGGCGGCAAATAGCCGATAGCGGCTCAATTGCGCCCCGCGCTACTCCCCTAGCGCGGGTCCCAGTAAACGGCATTGAGATGGGGCAATGGCATGCGAAACAAGCCCTGGACTCCGGTACCTACGGGATTGTGTGGCCGCATATCAGCACGGTAGACGAGGCATATAATGCGGTTGCCGCCTGCCGGTATCCGCGCCTCAAGAGCGCGCCGCTTTACGAACCCCGCGGAATTCGCGGCGATGGCCCCGTTCGCGCATGCCGCTACTGGGGCCTCACCCAACAGGAATATTATTCCAAAGCAGACGTTTGGCCGCTCGCCCCGAACGGTGAAATCTTGGTTGTGATACAAATTGAAGACACCGCCGGTATCCAAAACCTGCCTGACATGCTGAAAAGCGTCCCTGGGATTGGGGTGGTGCTTATCGGCGAGGGTGATTTGGGGCAAGAATTAGGTCATCCACGCCAATACGACCACCCCGTGCTATTGGAACATATTGCCGAAATTGTCGCCATTTGTAAGGAACATGACGTTGTCGTCGGACATCCACATGCAGATGCCAACAACATACAGCGTATTATTGATGAAGGTTTCCGCTTCATTATGCCGGGACCAGTCCGATCTTATGAGGGATTGGAAAGAGGCCTCGAATTAACCGGACGCGCTTAGGGGACATCGCCGTATGATCATTGACTGCCATGGGCACTACACGACGGAACCAGCCGCTCAGATGGAATGGCGGAAGGCACAATTAAAACTCGTTGAAAACGGTGATTTTAGGCCGACTAGGGCACTACTCGAAATCGGCGACGATGCCATCCGGGAGGGTATCGAAGGTAATCAGCTGAAACAACAGCGCGAACGCGGCACCGACAAAACAATATTTTCGCCGCGAGCTGTTGGTATGGGCCATCACCTCGGCACTGTCGACACAAGCATGGAGTGGACACGCCTTTCCAATGACATGGTGCATCGTGTCACTCAACTGTACCCAGATAATTTCATCGGTGTCTGCTCGCTTCCTCAGTACCCGGGCGTTGAGCCCAAATACTGCATTCCGGAGCTCGAGCGGGCAGTCAATGAACTTGGGTTCATCGGCTGCAATCTGAATCCTGATCCATCTGGAGCAATGTGGTCTGACCCGCCGCTCACCGATAAATGGTGGTATCCACTTTACGAAAAAATGTGCGAACTGAATGTGCCCGCAATGATACATGTCAGCGGGTCGTGCAATCCCAACTTCCATCCCACAGGGGCACACTATATCGCCGCAGACACCACGGCCACCATCTCCAAACACAGATTCGCCGCGTCACCGCTGCTGCTGCTTGGACGACATGACGGACGCGGGGCGGCGTCGCCACCGGCAGACCCATCGTCGTCGTCGTCGTCGTC
>CAXFCV010000061.1:0-6701 GCA_964000975.1 uncultured Rhodospirillaceae bacterium
AGGGTGAGCCTTGGCTGCCCCGGGCATGGTGATCAATAAAATATCAATAGGGCACTCCGGCTGCTTCTGAAACCCGGCGGCCATTCCAGTGTTTTGGCCAAGGCACCAACGGGCGTAGGCCCGCACATTTTGGGTGCCTTGTGGCAGAGCGGGCAATCCCTCAAGCAACGTCAGCCCCCGGCTTATGTTACCCCCCATAATCATAGATAGCGCATAATACGCGGGGTCAGAAAAGCGCGCCATGTCTAAAGCAACAGGATAGTTGCCTGCGTCGAAGGCGTCTCGGGCACTGTCAAATCTAACGGGTTCCTTTGGAGGGCGGACATGCGGATCAATCCGACTGTTCGGGATGATCTCTTGCCATGCCATGGGAAGCGCAACTATACGGGAACAAGAGCCGCAGCGACCCGGCGTTCCTCGGTCAAAAGAACGTTGTAGGTGCGGCAAGCCGAGCCGGTATCCATGGGCTCGAGAACGACGCCCTTTTCTTTGATCATTTCCCGGAACATCAGCGGCATGAAAAGCGTAATCGGGCCACAGCCGACTAGAAGAATATCCACGGGGGGGTCTGTATCAAACACCGAAGAGAATGCCTCCAACGTCGGTACTGTCAAGTCACCCGGTTTCCAGACAAGGGTTCGCTCAGGGAAGATAATGACCGGATGATCGTAAGCCTGACCGGAAATAGTAAAACCGCCATCTCCATAACTTTGAATGAGCTGGCGCCCTTGAGGGACCGCAGGGGTAATATCAAAAGACATATGATTATTATACTAGCGCCGTCAGCGCGGGTGAAGACTTACTCTGCGGGTTCCTTGGCCGTTCGGGCGGTATTAGTGTCAGTTCCCCGATCAACACTCAGATACAAGAGCAGCGGCACGGCCAGACAAATGGACGAGTAGGTGCCGATTAAGACCCCCCAAATCATACCAAAGCTGAATCCACGAATGACCTCACCGCCAAGGACATAGAGCGAACCAAGGGCTAGCAGTGTAGTGACACTAGTCATGACCGTTCGGGACAGTGTTTCGTTGATGCTATTATTCAATAGTTCCGGAAGCGACATTGTCTTATATTTACGTAAATTCTCTCTTACTCTGTCATACACCACCACAGTGTCATTGATGGAATATCCGGCAATAGTCAGAATAGCAGCCACCGTCGATAGGTTAAACTCCAGACCCGTCAGCGCGAAAATCCCAATCGTGGTCACCACGTCATGGGTGAGCGCGATAATGGCACCCAGGCCGAATTGCCATTCAAACCGGAACCAGATATATGCCAGTATACCGAAGATAGCGAAGAGCACGGCGAGCACACCATCCCGAAACAACTCCTGACTAACCTGCGGGCCAACAAATTCTGTTCGGCGGTATTCAATATTGGAGGGCAACGTGGCTTTGACCTTCTCAACGGCAACCTGTTGCGCCCCTTCCCCACCATCCTGTTTTTGAACTCGGATTAAGAAATCAGTAACCTCGCCGAATTCCTGGATTTTGATCTCACCAAGTCCGAGGGCGGACAGATCATTACGCATCTGCCCAATATTGCCAGGGGTCGGTGTTCTAATCTCAATCATAATGCCGCCCTGAAAATCGATCCCGTAATTCAAACTGCGCGCCAGAAACAGGCCAACGGAAAACGCAACCAGGAAGGCCGAGAAAATAAAGAAGAGCCTCTTCTTTTCCATAAATTTAAGATCAGGTTTTTTAGGCAGAAGATGAATTGGTTTCAGCATGGCATCCTCCCCTAAATTGGCACTTCGGTCGGTTTGGTCTTGCGTATCCAGGCAACCACAAGCAGCCTCGTGAGCATGATCGCCGTGAACATAGAAGTAACGATGCCAATCATGAGCGTCACCGCAAACCCTTTTATGGGACCAGAGCCAAATTGGAATAGGATGGCCGCCGCAATCAGGGTCGTAAGGTTTGCGTCAATAATTGTTGTAATGGCTCGGGAATATCCCGCGTCAATGGCAGAAATCGGTGTTCGTCCTCCGCGTAGTTCCTCGCGGATTCGTTCAAACACCAAAACATTAGCATCCACGGCCATTCCAATCGTAAGCACAATTCCGGCAATTCCCGGAAGTGTCAGCGTAGCTTGCAACGCGGAGAGTGCCGCGAGGATCATCACCATATTCACAAACAATGCCACATCGGCGAAAAACCCAAACAAGCCATAAATAATGACCATGAAGATAACCACCAGAACCAGACCAATCACACTGGCCACTTTTCCCGCTGCGATAGAGTCCGCACCTAAACCAGGTCCTACGGTACGTTCTTCTAAAATTGTCAATGGTGCTGGCAATGCCCCGGCCCGCAACAAAAGAGCCATGTCCTGGGCTTCTTGTGTAGTAAAGTTGCCGCTGATCTGACCGCTTCCCCCGAGAATGGGTTCTCGAATGACTGGCGCCGTCACGACCTTACCATCCAGCACCACCGCGAACGGACGATTGACATTCGCCCGTGTGACATCTGCAAATCTTTTACCACCCACCGTATCAAAGCGGAATGTGACGACTGGCTCGTTGGTGCGTTGGTCAAACGAGGGCTGCGCGTCAATCAAACGGTCCCCCCCCACGGCAACCCGTTTTTGAACCAGATATTGGCGCGGTTCATTTTGACTAGCAGCACTTTCCGTCGGTTGTCGGTCCCCATCTAAGCCCGGCAACAAACGCGCACCTGGCGGAACTCGACCTTGAATTGCATCTCGCAGCGACGCGCCGCTTTGATCCAGCAAATGGAAAGTCATCTTAGCCGTCCGACCCAATAGGCGTTTTACCCGCTCTGGATCGTCCACGCCCGGTAATTGAAGCAGTATCCGTTCGTCTCCCTGGCGCTGAATGGTTGGTTCTTTTGTCCCAGTTTCATCGATCCGACGCCGAACAATTTCTATTGATTGCTCGACTGCAGACCGCCGGATTTCTGCTAGCGCTTCTTTGCTAAGTGTAATGGAAACCCGATTGCCATCGATATTGATATCGGTACGCTGCTCAACATTTGTCAAAACGCTCTCGGCCTGAGCCAATTCGGCCGTGCGTCGGATCACAACGGAGACGCCATTCCCGCGCGCGCCAAGGCCCGTATAGCGGATGCGCTTCTGCCGGAGAGCGATGCGAACGGCATCCACCATGGAGTTAAGGCGCTCTCGAACGACAGCACTTACCTCGACTTCCAGCAAAAGATGCGAACCACCCTGAAGATCGAGACCCAAATTGACCTGTTTATGCGGCAGGAGATTCGGAAGGCTCTCTGCCGTCTTTTCGTTCAAAAGATTAGGCGAAGCGAACAAAAACCCGAGCGCCACAATGGCGAGGACGGTAATCACCTTCCATCTAGCGAAATAAACCATCGCGTTCGGTCTTTCCTAGGTTTTTACGGCGGCTACTTGCGGCCACCGAAAAGACCGCCCAACAGCCCGGCAGGCTGATCCTGTTGACCAGGGGCACCTGCCCCCACTGGTGCAGTTCCATCTTTGGGAACCACGCCGGCGATCATACCGCGTTGCACCCGCACTTTAATGCCTTCCGCGATTTCAACCGCCACTTCTTGATCGTTGATTACTTTCGTTACAGTCCCAAGAATGCCGCCACCTGTAATGACTTTATCACCTCGACGAACAGCGGCGAGCATTTCGCGATGTGCTTTAGCTTTCTTTTGCTGCGGTCGAATCAGAAGAAAATAAAATACGGCAAAAATAAGGATCAAAGGCAAAAACGCCCCTAACCCTGCATCACCGCCTCCCGCGGCCTGAGCATACGCCGGTGATATAAACATGTCGTGGCTCCCCAAAAATCATAAGTACCGTTGTGCGCGGAAATATAGTCCGAGCTACGTTCAATGCAAACCAATCCTTTTGGACTCACAAAAATTGGCGCGCTAAGGGAGTTATGCTAACACTAAAGAATAACTATCAAGTGGGCCTCTAATAGCAGAGTAATATGAAAAAAATAGCTGTCATTCTCGGAACCTCCCGGCCCGGAAGTTACACGTCTAAAGCTCTCGACATTATTTTAGATGAATTTGCTAGGCACGAAAAAGTTCAAGTGGACCTAATCGATCCGTCATGCCTGAATTTGTTGTTCCCCGGCCAAATCGGTAACAAAAAAGACCAGGAGATGATCCAGCAGATGATTATACGAGCGGATGGCATCGTTTTTTCGACGCCTGAGTATCACGGCGGCCTAAGTTCTGTCGCCAAGCTGATCATCGAAAACCTCTCCTATCCCTCCGTTCTCGCTGATAAGCCGGTGGTGATGATGGGAGTTGCTGCCGGCGGCATCGGGGCAATCAAAACGCTGGAGCAATTGCGCCTGACACTCTCTCATATAGGTGCCATCGTGTTGCCTTACCCGGTCAGTGTGGCCCAGGTTCACAAAGTCTTTACCGCGGACGGCACATGCCATGACGAAACCATCGAGAGCCAGCTGCGGGGTCTCGCAGATCGCCTGTTGGAGTACATTGACGCCTAAAATTCATATGATAGGGTCCCGCGCCTTGACTAGGGGGATTGGAAATTCATGAGTGATCATAGTCTTGAACCGATTTTAACACGTATCGCCGACGCCCTAGACCGTCTGGCACCGCGCTCGGTGGTTCAGCCAGGACTCGAGGGCGCCGATGCCTTTGTCTGGCATTCAAACCCGGAACGCCTCGAAGCTGTTTTGGACATTAATCGAATCGATCTCGACCTCCTTCAAGGGATAGAACAACAAACACAAACACTTTACGACAACACAAAGCGCTTTGCCGAGGGCCTGCCCGCCAATAATGCTCTGCTCTGGGGCGCACGTGGCACCGGTAAAAGCTCCCTCATTAAAGCCGTGCATGCACGCATCAACGAGGAAGATGGCGCTGACCTGGCTCTGGTTGAAATCCACCGGGAGGATATTCCTACCCTCCCGCAGCTGCTGCATGTTTTAAAAAAAGCGGGTCGTCGTTGTCTATTATTTTGTGATGATCTCTCCTTCGAGGTCGAGGACACAACGTTCAAGTCCTTAAAAGCTGTCCTTGAAGGGGGTATTGAGGGGCGGCCCGAAAATATCATTTTCTATGCAACATCAAACCGTCGACATCTAATGCCCCGCGATATGATCGAAAACGAACGATCAAGTGCAATCCACACAGCAGAAACGGTCGAAGAAAAGGTCTCTCTGTCAGACAGGTTCGGTCTGTGGCTTGGATTCCATCCTGTAAAACAAGACACCTATTTCGACATTGTTGAAGGTTACGCCGCAGCATTTGATCTAGAGATTGATAGAGAAACCCTCCGCGCCGAGGCAATTGAGTGGTCCATGACCCGGGGCTCTCGGTCAGGCCGCGTGGCCTGGCAGTTTATACAGGATTTGGCAGGCAGGATGGGCAGGAAGATCGGTCAGTAAGGCTAACCTCTTGGCGCCTGATGGTTAGTGGTCCTCCCATTGGTGCGGCGGCTAATTTGACGTATCGGATCGACCGCTTTATTCCCTCTCCGAATTTCAAAGTGAAGTTGGGGGCGCCCCACATTGCCCGAATCTCCGACCTTTGCAACTACCTGCCCTCGCTTGACCTTTTGACCGCGGCGCACGAGAAGTGTCTCGTTATGGGCGTATGCCGTCACCCAGCCATAGGCGTGCTTAATAAGTAAGAGATTGCCAAAACCCCGGAGTTCATTTCCGGCATAGGCGACAATGCCGGATCGCGCAGCTCGAACCGAGGTACCTCGATCTGCCACAATGTTCACACCATCATTTCTCAACCCTTCGCCTTTTTTCCCAAACCTGGAGACGAGGTTTCCTCTCACCGGCCAAATAAAAGCAGAGCCTTCATGAACTGGCGGCAAGGCAGTTTCAGGCTCTGTGCTGATCGCCCGTTTAACAGTAAGCCGCGGATTCGGGAGGATCGAAACCTTGCGCGAGGGCAAGAACTTTTTTGCGATTTTGGGCTTCACACCGGGCGCAACTTGGAGAGAATTCGTCGACGACAACGGATCGACTCCTTTCAGGACAGGAGTTTCGCCAAGTAGACCTGAAGCCTCGTTCTTCAGGACCACTTCGGGGCGCTTGAACGCCGCGAGTTGAACGGGTTTTCCGGCGGAGTTTGGTAACGCGAGACTCTGACCGACATAGATTCTAAACGGTGGCTCAAGCTGATTGATAATGGCCATCTGGTAGACATCGACGCTGTAGGCCTGAGAAATCTTTGAGAGAGTTTCGCCAGCGGCCACGACGTGTTTACGGTCCGTAGCCGCTCCAGGGAAGGGCGCCGAAAGACTTTGTGCCAATGGCCGGGGACCTTGCCACCGGGAGCCTGCCATAATTCGGCGTGGGGCAGTCCCCCCGCTCTTCACGAACCCCGGCTGACTGGCACCGTACCCTGCGCCGCCACTCTCAGGGGGCCACTCTAGGTTGCCACAGGCGGATAAAATTATAAGCCCGGACAAAAGGGTGCTAGTTTTGAGACTGTTCATCCTGTTTCTCCCACCTCCGCTGGAATGAGAGGGACAAATCTCACATCCCGGAGTTCTCTCGTATCGAACCCGGTTTCAGTGCGGACGACACGGAGGATGGTCTGAAATTCCGAGTCGTATCCGATGGGGACTACCATCACGCCGCCGAGACTGAGCTGGTCCGCTAAAACAGGCGGCACGTCCGAAGCCGCCGCAGTTACAATAATTCGATCAAATGGGTTTTGTGCCTCCCAACCGAGCGTCCCGTCTCC
>CAXFCV010000062.1:0-13916 GCA_964000975.1 uncultured Rhodospirillaceae bacterium
AGCCCGCGCTTATCCCGATATGGGCGCCGGCAATGACCCCGGCGGCTGGTCCTGAATAGGCTGTGCGGACCGGGTAGGAGCGCGCCGTCTCGACGGACATTACCCCACCGTTGGACTGGACAATGAGAATATTACCGTCCAAACCGCCCTCCGTAAGCCCGGTTTCCAGGAGTTCTAGGTAATCGCCGACCGGGGGCTGAAGATAGGCGTTCAGACTTGCTGTGGAACTTCGCTCAAACTCCCGGATCTCCGGCAATATATCGGACGCCATAGTCACATGCGGATTGGGCCAGACAGACCTGACAGCCGCGGCGGCGGCGCGCTCGTTCTCTTGATTGGCGTAGCTGTTAATAAAAAAGATGCAGACGGACGCTGCACCGTTTTCCAACAATTTTTGGGCTGCCGCCTTCACGTCACCGGCATCAATGGGTGTGTGAAGGGTGCCATCTGCTAAGACCCTCTCGTTTACTTCCAGGCGCAGGTCACGGGGAATAACAGGGTCGAACATACCCCAAAGACCCCAAGTATCGGGGCGGTCCCGGCGGCGCATTTCAATAACATCTCTGAAACCGGCGGTGGTGATCAGTCCAGTCCGCGCGCCCTTCCTCTCCAATAATGCATTTGTCGCCACCGTCGTGCCATGGACGAGGAGGGAAACATCGGTAAGTGCCGCAGGGCCCAGAGCGACCCCGCTCAGGATGCCTTGCGACTGATTGGCCCTCACCGAGGGGACTTTGGCAGTTGCGCATTCGCCGGTGGCCTCGTTGAGAAAAAATAGGTCCGTGAACGTGCCGCCCACATCAGCGCCGATGACCATCTGCCGGCGTGACATGACTAGGACTGTTCCCGGAGGCTTTGGGTAGCAGCGCTGTCCAAGATCCCGTGCGTATCCACTACACAAGAATAGTCATTACGCGCCGCTGTTGGGCTGACATAGCCGAGCCGCACATCCTCCGCTACGGATGCCGGATCTCGCTCGGTGACATCACCGTAGCCGCCGCCACCGGGTGTTTCGAGCCGGATACGCTGTCCCTCGGTCAGATGGATTCCGACCATTTTAGAGACCATGGGAGGGTGGACCTCGCCGCCGCCGCCGTCGGGGTAGGTGAAGATGTTTAACGCGCCATTTTCGCCCCCGACCACGCCGGCGGGTGCAACTTTACCTCTCTCGCCAAATAAAAAAGCGTCAGTTTCTTTTTCGAGCATTTCGATCTCATAAATGGCGCCGCAACCGCCCCGATACTTGCCAGGTCCACCGCTGTCCGGACGGAGCGCCCACTGGGTAAAACGCACTGGATACGCCGCTTCAAGGATTTCTAACGGCGGGATGGTTGCGGTGGAAATGGGCGCATTACCGTGGTTCAGTCCGTCACCGTTTGGATGACCTCCATGGCCGCCGCCAAAAAAAGAAAACATGACCCATCGCGCGCCGTTTTTGCGGTGGCCGGCTAGGGATAAAGCGTTGATAGTGCCGTAGGCACAACCATTCGTCTGGTCAGGAGCAATTTTGGACATGGCGACAAACATGACATCAATGATCCGTAGAATGGTCTCGGTGTAGCCGCCCACTGGTTTGGGCCTGCCGACGCTTAGGAGACTGTCTTCCGGGATGATGAAATCGATGGGTTCGAGAACGCCGGCGTTGGCTGGCACGTCCCGGAAAATGTGCTTTAGCGCCACGTAACAGGAGGCGATACAGGTGGCGCGGGAAATATTTACGGGGCCATCACATGCGGGAGATGTGCCGGAGAAATCCAATATCATCCGGCCCTGTTTAAAAGATACTTTTAGGGCGATTTTCAGTGCTTCATCTGTGATCCCATCGTTATCCAACCAGTCCTCGGCACTATAGGAGCCCTCGGGAAGGTCGGAAATATAGCTTCGCATGAGAGCCGCTGCACTGGCTTTAAGTTCCGCCATAACGGCCAGGATCTCGTCATCACCGTAGTCGTCAAGAAGTGCATCCAAGCGGCTTGCCCCAAGCTCAAGAGCACTTACCTGACCGTTCAGATCACCATAGAGGCTGCCCGGCAGTCGGGAATTCGATTGCAAGATGGCGACAATGTCATCCTGAAGTACGCCCTCCTGATACAAGCGCACAGGCGGAATCAGCATGCCCTCTTGATAACATTCTGTCGCGACGGGATTGTAGTTGCCAGGAACATTGCCTCCCACATCGTGCCAGTGCCCGACGGACGCTAGATAACAATAAACGTGGCCGTTTCTGAAAAAGGGCCTGACCAATTTGAAATCCGACAGGTGTGTGCCGCCATCGTAGGGATCATTGAATATGAACACATCTCCCGGCCTGAGCGTCAGGTTCTCTGCCTTTGCTTTATCGATCACAGCCTTAACGGCAAAGGACATGGCTCCCACGAAGACGGGCAGGCCGGATTTTCCCTGGACCAGGGTCTCGCCGGTATCGGCGTGATAGAGGCCGTGGCTTGCATCATGCGCTTCCGCGATAATTGGGTTAAACGCGCTACGGAATAACGTCGCGTCCATCTCATCGGCGATTTGTTCGAGGCGTCCCTTCAGGACCGCAAGAAGCACTGGATCCATGGCTTTCATGCCGTTAACCGCCGCCTTCGCTGTAGCGTTGTCCCGCCGCCAACATTGCGTCCGTTCCCAGTAGCCGGTTTAGCTCTCCTAGATCGAACATTTTATCATGATAAGGCGCTGTTTCTCCATGGGTTCGGAGAGTGTCGAACAATTCGCCAGCAGCATGTGCCAAAACACGCACAAGGGCGCCTGGAAAAATAACGATGGAATAGCCAAGTGTTTGTAACTTCGGGGCCGGCATTAGGGGTGTTTTACCGCCTTCAACCATGTTGACGAGCAACGGGACACGGGTTCCAAATCGGTCAACTGCCGATTTGACCTGATCAAGGTCCGTCACTGCTTCAATGAAAAGAATATCGGCGCCGGCGTCAACGCAGCCTTCCGCCCGCTCCATGGCCCGGTCATATCCCTCAACAGCTACAGCGTCCGTGCGAGCAATGATTAGTGTCTCGTCATTCCGGCGGGCATCAAGGGCAGCGCGGATCTTTCCGTTCATTTCCTCCGGCGAAACCAATGTTTTGCCATCCAAGTGACCGCACCGCTTGGGCATGGATTGGTCTTCAATCTGAATGGCGCCCGCGCCGGCGCGCTCCAATTGCCGAACAGTCCGTTGTGCATTGAGTGCATTTCCAAACCCCGTGTCGGCATCGACGATCACTGGAAGGTCCGTCCGTTCACTGATTGTCTCAACTACCTGAGCTAACTCGCTGACACTTACCAGCCCGATGTCTGGCCTACCTAGCTTGGTATAGGCCACCGAAGCGCCGGAGACATAGAGCGCTTCAAAGCCTGCCTGTTCCGCCATAAGCGCGCCAAAGGCGTCATACACGCCGGGCGCCATTACAATCTGGTCCCCGCCGAGGCGATGTCTCAGCCCTGTTCGGTTGGCCATGCGTTTGCTCTTCCTAGTCTGTACCGTTTAATCGATTGTCGAGATAGGGAACAAGCCCGCCTGCCGCCACAATTTCAAGCAGGTTTTTCGGCACAGGTTCCCCGATAATTTTTTCTTCAGAGGTCATATTGGTAATTTCTCCGGTGATCATATCTACGGTCAGCTCGTCGCCTTCGTTCACCATAGACAGATTTACTGCAATGATGGCGGGAAGACCGAGATTAAAAGCGTTTCGATAGAAGATTCCGCCGAAGGAGGGGGCGATGACCCCAGCGACGCCGAGGACTTTTAAACTCTGTGCCGCTTGCTCCCGGCTTGAGCCGGTGCCGAAATTCTTCCCACCAACGACAAAATCACCAGGCTGAACAGACGCGGAAAATCCAGGTGCGACCGCTTCTAAGCAATGCATGGCAAGCTCTTCTGGCGGGAGCTTGATATATGTGCCTGGCGCCAGTACGTCCGTATTGATGTCATCTCCAAATTTCCATACGCGCCCAGTCATGGAACGAGAACTTCGCGGGGGTCTGTGATGCGGCCGCTTACGGCACTAGCTGCCACAGTGTATGGAGACGCGAGATAGACCTCAGAACTGGAGGCTCCCATGCGCCCTTTAAAGTTCCTAGCCGTGGACGCGAGGCAGACTTCATCCTCCGCCAGCACGCCAATGCCATAGCCCGCACAGGCGCCACAGCCCGGTGGCAGCAGATTGGCGCCTGCATCGAGTAATGTTTCTACTATCCCCAATTTGGTTGCTTGAGTGAGAATGCGTGCAGAGGCTGGCGCCACGGTCAGCCGTTTGCCCGGGCCAACTTTCTTATTGATGAGCACATCGGCCGCCATTTTTAGATCGTTCAACTTTGCGCCTGTGCATGCCCCGATATAAAATTGATCAATCTCGACTTTTTCCATGTTGACAACATCAGTGGCGTTAGCGGGACTATGTGGTGCCGCCACTTGTGGGGCCAGTTCCCCGGCGACAAAGTCATGGGTTGCGGCAACACGGGCGCCGTCATCGCTTTTAAAAAGATCCCATTCTCCCGGATCACCGCCAGCATATTCGATGTAAGCGGCCGTCTTGGCATCCGGCTCGATTAGGCCCGCCTGAGCACCGAGTTCTGCTGCCATGTTACAGAGCGTCATACGCTCGAATATGTCGAGCGCCGTGATGGTCTCCCCTGTGTACTGAATTGCCTGATATCGGCCTACGTCCATGCCGAGGTCACCGCACATTTTGAGCGCCATATCTTTGGCTGATACAGCAGGGCGGAGCTCTCCCGACCAGTCGATCCGGATTGTCTCGGGTACTCTGACCCAAGTCTCGCCGGTAACGAGCACGCCGAGCATGTCGGTGGCTCCGATGCCAAACATATAAGCGCCGAACGCCCCGCCAGTTGGGGAGTGACTGTCGCCACCCACCGCTAGCATGCCGGGGCGGAGGTGACCCCGTTCTGGTGTTACCACGTGGCAGATTCCCTGCTGGTCATAGAAATTAATGACGCCATTTTCGGCCGCCCACTCTCGCGTAATTTTCAGGATATTTGCACTTTCTGCGTCTGTGCAGGGCGCGAAATGATCCGAGACAAGAACGACTTTCGAGGGATCCCAGAGACCCGCGCCGAGCGCCTCCATTTGCGGTTTGACGCGGCGGGGGCCACCACTGTCGTGGATCATGGCCAGGTCCACCTGGCAGGTTACGATGTCCCCCGGCATCACACTGGCTTTTCCAGAGGCCCGGGCGATGATCTTTTCAGCGAGCGTTTGATCCATATCTAGAGAGGCACTCCTTTAACGATGTCCGCGGCTTTTTCAGCAATCATGATCACCGGGGCGTTGATGTTGCCGCTTGTCATGTCCGGCATGACCGACGCGTCTACTACGCGAAGCCCATCAATCCCCCGCACTTTCAGGTTGCCATCTACCACCGCCATCTCATCTACGCCCATGCGGCAGGTACCCAGGGGATGATGGACTGTAACGGAGCTTTGCCGTATATGATCCTCTAGACCCTCTCGGCTTGTCACGTCGGCCCCGGGGGTAATTTCTTTTCCTCGGTGTGGATCGAGAGCTGGCTGGATCATCACGGAACGCACGATATCCAAACCTTCGAGCAATACTTCCATGTCTCGGGGCGCGGAAAAGAAATTCTGGTGGATCCGGATGGCTTGGTATGGATCGTTCGAGGCAAGGGCAAGATGCCCCCGGCTATCTGGGTGAAGCACGGCGGCTCGGCAGGAGAAAGTGTTTGGAAAACATTTTTTTATGCCGGGAAACCAGGGGTGGGCCAACATGGGACCGGCGGCAAAAAGAAGTTGGATATCGGGCACTTCACTGGAGGGCGTAAGGCGGATAAATCCCATGTCTCCTTGAGGAAAGTCGGTTGCCGGTCCGGTTCCGAACAAGTAGGCGCGAACCATATTCACAGCCAACCGGTCAAAGCGCATTTGTTGGATGAACGGACTGTCGGAAATACGCTCGTAATTGACCCAGGCCGACATGTGATCCTGCAGGTTTTGCCCGACCCCTGGGAGATCCTGCACGACAGAGATGCCATGTGTACGCAAATGATCTGCCGGCCCTATCCCTGAAAGCATTAGAAGGTGGGGCGAGTTAATGACCCCGCCAGAGAGGATGATTTCTCGTGCGGCGCCGACTGTGAGAGGCTTCCCATTTTCCGATATGTCCAGGGTAACGGCCCGTCCATTCTCAAGATTTAACCGAAGCGCCATGGTGCGAAGCTTGAGTGTCAAATTAGGACGGTTCAAAGCAGGCCTCAGGTAGGCCCGGGCGGTACTATCGCGGTGACCACCTCTCAAGGTTTTCTGGGTCGGACCAAACCCGTCAAGGCTCGCGCCGTTATAATCAGGGTTATCGGCGTACCCGGCAGAGAGAGCTGCGGCCTTGTAGGCCACGGAGATGTCATCTTTGTAGCCAAAGTTTTCGGTGTGGAGTGGACCATCGCCACCTCGATAGTCGTCCGCGCCGCCCTCCCAGGTTTCTGATTTTTTAAAATACGGCAGGACTTTCTCAAACGCCCAGTTGGGCAGCCCGGCCCGGGACCAGCGGTCAAAATCACCCGCGTCACCGCGCACATAGGCCATAGCATTGGTGGAGGAGGAACCACCCAATACTTTGCCCCTCGCGCATTCGAGCGCCCGTCCGGCGACACTGTCTTCCGGTTCCGCAAAGTATCCCCAATCGTGTTTCCTCTCGAGGAGCATTTTGCCCCAGGCAAGGGGAACCTTTATAAGAGGGTCATGATCAGCCCCGCCGGCCTCAATGAGCAAAACATGAGTGTTCGCGTCTTCAGTCAACCGGTTGGCAAGGACGCAGCCGGCGGATCCTGCGCCAACGATGATATAGTCGTACTCGGGTGTGGGTGTCATGGGTGAAGACGTTTCAGTTTATGGAATGAGAGAATTCTAACTAACCGCGGCAATACCCTACAAGGCTGTTACATGTCTACCTAATTACCTCCATTAATTTGCAATCTGTGGCCGATTGGGAAGCCTTTTAAGATAATCTGTTCGACGAAGCAGACTTTTTGGGCCGCAACCAGGAGGTTAACCGAATCTGACTCGCTTCCTTGACTATGTACACTCACGTCAATCTCGATGCCAATGGTAGCTCCTTCATACGGCGAGATTCCGATCTGGCGAGCCTACCAGTGGAAACTAGACGCCATTTCCCATTCTTCTCCAGTCTGGATCCGCCACACTACGCCCTCGGTCCGCATTTTGCCAGTAGCCCTGGCCGCTCTGGGGCTAGAACTCGAAATCAAGATAGGTGATCATCCGACCTCGCCTTGCAGACGATGAGTCCAATTTCGACAAATGCGTCGCCATCGTTCTTTAGGCGGTGTGCTTTAATTTCGGATGTAACGCCGTCTGCCACCCCGGCGATGATCCAGATTAGATTAGGCTCATAGGCCTGTAGCAGGTCTGTCTGTGATGGGATTGCTGGTTGATCGGGGTGAGAGTGAAAATGCGCGACTATGTGTAATCCTGAGCGGCGGCATTCCTTTTCAATTTGGATCCGGGTTGCAGGGTCAACTTCAAACCGGTCCTGTCTCTCTGCTGCCAGAATATTTTTGGCTTCTCTGACCTGGTGCACAACTAACCTGCGGCCAGTCGATAGCGTGCCAGTGATGAGTCCGCAGGCCTCGGCAGGGTATGCTTTTTCGCTACATTTTTGGATGAACCCGATATGGTCCTCTGAAAAAATAATCGTTTCCACAGTCACGGTGCGGTGCCGATGTCAAAACGCTGGAGGATCTGACCGGTTTCACCGTTTATAACGAAGACGCTGCCAGCTCCAACCTCCTGCGACGTGTGTATTATGATTTGGGTGCCTGAAAGGCCAATATTCTTAACCAGATGTCCGGCTGGAAGCATTATCTTGCCCGATTTAGCTGTTACGGCGTTTATATTTTTTTCTACATTGTTGTTTTTTTTGGCACCAGCAGGCATTACCATTTCCGGCGCTGTTGTTTTAAAAATCAACCCAGCGATGAGTGCGCCAAAGCCAAGCAGCAGGATCACCCCCATTCCGGCTACCAATGAAATTAAAGCCTTGTTCGTGCGTGCCATTTCAGGTCAATCTTAAACAATGTCCAAAGGTTCCGACCAAATTCTCAATTTTACCGCCCCTTCGGAACCTGAAGGCCGGCACCGCCTTGATAAATTCCTGAGTTCTCAAACCCAAATCGTTTCTCGCACTCGGTTGAAGTCCCTGATCGAGGGCGGCAATGTCATCGTCGCTGGGAAGAAAGTAACGGAGCCCTCTCATCGGGTCAATTCGGGTGCGGAAATTCTTGTGATGATCCCGCGTGCGCGCCCCGCCAATCTTGAAGCTCAGGCTATTCATCTTGATGTCGTGCACGAGGACGATGACCTTATTGTTATCAACAAGCCAGCTGGCTTGGTTGTGCATCCGGCACCAGGAAATCCTGATAAAACTCTCGTCAACGCTTTGATCGCCCATTGCGGCGACAGTTTGTCGGGCATTGGTGGAGAGACCCGGCCAGGGATCGTGCACCGCTTGGATAAGGGGACCAGTGGTTTGTTGGTAGCGGCGAAGAATGATCAAGCGCACCGGCATCTTTCCAAGCAATTTGCCGATCACAGTTTGGATCGTGCGTATCTCGCCGTTGTCTGGCGTGTTCTTTCTAAGAGATCGGGAACCATTGAGGGAGCTATCGGGCGAAATCCCGGTAACCGAAAAAAGATGGCGATTGTGACCCGGGGTGGGAAACCCGCAGTGACCCACTTTTTGCAACGCCGAAAATTAGGTGATTGGGCGAGCTTGGTGGAGTGCCGCTTGGAAACGGGTCGGACTCATCAGATTAGGGTTCATATGGCTTCTATCGTCCATCCCGTCGTCGGCGATCCGATTTATGGCGGTCGGATAACAAAATCTATCCGTCAGACGGCGCCGGCCTTTTGCGAGAAAGTATTGAAGTTAAAGCGTCAAGCACTGCACGCCTATCAGCTTGGATTTATCCATCCGTCGTCAGGAGAACGGGTGTTATTTGAACAAGAATTACCTTCCGATATCCAAGTCCTTTTATAAAAAATAAGTTGCGCAAATAAATGAAGGAAGTTCGATTTGTTCACTATATCGGTAGATAATTTCAGAGTTCTTTCTGATAGCGGCTCTAACGGTAATTAGAAGATCTACTCTGAGAGTGGCGTTTTTGGATCAGGGGTGATTCCGTCCGAAGGTTTGTCGTTTTCGTCTTTTTCGTCTCCAGTTCGCTCTTTGCCAGGAGGCTTATTATTATGCGCACTCTCGGGAGGTTCTGCTGGTTGGTTGTCTTCAATCGATCCGGCCCCAATTGCAATACCCTCCCCCCAGTCTTTTATAAGTTGTCTCTGCTCTCCTCTGAGAATACTGATCCGGTGCTGTGCGAGGATTGTCAGAAGGGACTTAACAACCGGTGGAAAAGCAAAATATATCAGCCATCCCAAACCGGCTGCAGCAAATATGAATGTCATTTCAAAGGGGTTAGTTAGGATACTTGTTACGCCAGCAATGCTATTATCTCCGTTCAACAGATTGAGAAAAGCTGGGAAGACCCCGGAGATATTCATGCCGCTAACGCAAAAAGTGGCATATTTTCGAGGTGTACGGTCGATTAGGAAGGCAACGACCGAGGGAGACAAGCCAACAATTAGGAGAATGAACACTTGTGGAAACACAAACATAAGGGCCGCTACTAAGATCGCCCAGAGAATGAATTGGAAAGAACCCATCGTATCGTTGTTCCTTAGGCGGTAAACAACATCAAGATCACCACGAAAGCCATTATGGCCATGGATGCAATGGCGGAAGCTTGCTGTGCCGTTTGATCAGCTTTATCGGAGTTCGGATCAATCCCCGACTTAATCTCAGCAATCTCATCTTGTGTACTTTGGAATTCCGAGATCGCTCTTTCATAACCGGCCTCGTCCTCTATGCGCCTCTCACGGTTGTCTAATAGATCGAGGAGGTCAGAGAGCATACCGCTTTGTACTCGGATGGGCACTTCTGTTGAGAGTTCCTCTCGGGTTGCACGGTGTTGATAAAGTTTAATTACGGGCTCAATTTGGCTGCCGATCCATTTGGCAAGCGCTGGAAACGGCTGAGGGTCGGAGAGGTCTTGAACGAAGCTAAGTAATTTAAGTTGACCGAGTACCTTTATGGCTTCATCAGGGTTTGCAATATCAAGCAAAGAGGGGACAACAGAATTTTTTACTCTGGATGCCACGAAGGCTGCAATGTGTCGGTCTACTGGAATTGTCTTTGGGTCAACTGTTTTTGCGGTCTCTTCTAGCGCAGGTAAAATATCCTCCAAATTGATAATAAATTCACCTTGAAGAAGGAGGCTTTGACACGGAAACCCGTGGTTCATTTCGTACAAACATCTCTCAATGCCATACCCCGGGTTTTTATCCCGGAGATGGGCGCGCATGCTTAAATAGCCCGCAGCCTTCATATCCCTTGCGGCAGAGGTCTCGCTGTTGATCTCAAACCACATTTTGGCAATTTCAAAATTAATGGCTTCAGCAAAAGGCATTAATTTGCCTCCTCGAAGGCGTTCAATCATCATCGCCGTGCCAATTGCATCGGGCATGAACGATACGCCTTTAAAACGAACTGGCGCTTGGGGGTCGAGGCATATTAAAGTTTGTGCAACAAGCACATCATTGGTTTCGGGCCTTTCTGGATTTGTCTCTGCCTTTAATGTCAAGTCTTCAATGATACTAGCGAGATCCTCGTCTTTCAGTTCCTGCCTCACCCACTGCTGAATGGTACCATCCTTAATTAATTTCAATGCAAGGCTTGGCCTTTGTGCTACTGCATAAGCCAACGTGCGGAGGTAAATGTGATCTACGCCGTCGATTTGCAAAGATTTGCGAGCTTTAGTCGGTCGAGAGGGCTGCGAAGGTGATGCACGGCGGCCGTCCTTCCAGCTTTCCAATTCCTCCAAGCCCCATCTCTGTGATGGGTCATCATTCAATAGACCTCGAATTACGTCCAGCAGCGTTCCCGTAATCAAGTCGTTGCCAACAAGCGTTTGATAGCTGGAGTCAGTGATCTTACTAGTTATAAGATTTTCTTTTGGACGTTGGGTCGGTGCGCTTTTTTGGGTCAATACGGCTAGCGCCACACCACAGGCATACATGTCGTCCTCAGCACTTCCAGTGCCGCGGCCACCTTCGTCCGCCATACTTCGTTCAATGGTCTCATACGCGATGGGTTGGTCAAACCCCGGCGGAGAAGACACAAATTCTCCCAGGACAACTTCCTCACGCTTGTCATCACGGAAAAACAAATTGTCATGTCGAATCGCGCGGTGATAGATATTCCGGGAATGCAATTCGTCGAGCCCCATGATCATGGCGTCGAGGCTCGATTTAATGTAATCAATTTTATTGTAGTCCGATGTCTCTTCCTTGAGTACATCGCTGACGCGCCCGCCCAGGGGTTTCTCGAAAATCAGGATGAATGTTTTTCGCTCTAACGGTGGCCAATAGGCTGCACCATAGTCCATAAGATCCAAGCAGTTTGGAATTGAATTCCCTACCAACTTTTCTATTACATCGGCGCGCACGGCCAAATCGGGTATACATACTAAAGCGAATACATCAACGCCCTGACTCGTTAGACTTTCAGCCTCGAACGCGTGCGCCGACGGGGAGTCGAGATTGTGCAGGGGACGTGATTGGTGAATATCGAAACGATCATTGAGGACGATTGATGTCGTATCCAAAGGAAGCTTAATTGCGCCCTCTATCTCAATACCTTGGGATTTAAGCGCATCTATCTCATCCTCTGTCCCCGTCTTCTCAGGCTGCGGCACCGGCACCTCGCCAGTATTTAGGCCCACATAATCTGCCTTAATCTCTGTATTAGAATCTTCGCCGGGTTCCCCGTCCATGGGTGCCTCTCCGCCAGGCGCGTCAGCTTTTAACGTGTCAAGCTCGTCATCCCGTTCAGTTTCTGCAGGTGGTTCGTCCATAAATCTCCTGGCAGGTTAATTTAAACTAGAATTAAGCGTGATCCTAGTGTACCCGATGGCATCGTCCCAGCCAATTGGAAGCGCGCCGTATTTTCTGCTATGTCCCTAATTATATATTTTTAATTACTCCGACCCCCAGACTGCAAAAGCCGTTGCTAGTCTGCAAAGGGGTCGTGAACTAGGATTGTATCTTCTCGCTCAGGGCTTGTGGACAGGAGGGCTACCGGCGTCTCGATGAGTTCCTCAATGCGCCGGACATATTTAATTGCTTTGGCAGGCAGTTCCGCCCAGGAACGCGCGCCCTCGGTGCTCTCTGACCAGCCGTCAAGGGCTTCATAAATAGGTTTTACGTTTCGTTGTGCTACAATCGAAGCGGGGAAGAAATCGAGGGTTTTGCCATTTAATTCGTACCCAATGCAGACCTTGAGATCTGTCATTCCGTCCAATACATCCAATTTGGTGAGGGCTATTCCAGTAATGCCGCCGACTTTCGTGGCCTGACGCACCATTACAGCGTCAAACCAGCCACATCGCCGCTTTCGGCCGGTAACGGTGCCAAACTCGCGTCCTCTCTCTCCCAACAGCTGGCCTATTTCGTTTTCTTGCTCTGTCGGGAATGGTCCTGATCCCACACGTGTTGTATATGCTTTAGTAATGCCCAGGACATAGTCCGCGATTTTTGGCCCCTGGCCCGAACCAACCGCAGCCTGGCCCGCAACGGTATTAGAGGAAGTTACAAAAGGATAAGTGCCGTGATCATTATCGAGCATGATGCCTTGGGCGCCTTCAAACAATATCCGGTGGCCATTGCGTCGGGCGTCATCCAGTCGCTGCCAGACCGTGTCGGCGAATGGCAGAATTTTAGGCGCTATTTCGATAAGTTGACCCAGGATCTCTGTTTTTTTTTGCTCGCTCGAACCGAGGCCGCGCAGGAGAGCGTTATGATGGAGTAGAAGTTGATCAACACGTTGTTCAAGCAGGTCGGGGTCTGCCAAATCTCCCACCCGAACGGCTCGCCGGCCCACTTTATCTTCATACGCCGGGCCGATCCCTCTGCCAGTCGTCCCTATTTTTGCGCCGCCCAGGGCTTCTTCTCGCGCCACGTCTAGTCCTTGATGCAGGGGTAAAATAAGGCTCGCATTTTCCGCGATGACGAGATTTTCTGGGGAGATGCGAACGCCCTGTTCTTGCAAAATTTCAATTTCAGAGAGAAGCGCCCAAGGATCAATGACAACCCCGTTGCCAATAACGGATAATTTTCCGGTTCGAACAATACCTGAAGGAAGGAGGCTCAGCTTGTAGGTGACGTTATCAATGACAAGGGTGTGACCGGCATTGTGTCCGCCCTGAAAACGAACCACGACCTCAGCGCGTTCGGATAACCAGTCGACGATTTTACCTTTTCCCTCATCACCCCATTGGGATCCAATTACAACGACATTCGCCATCTAAGTTCGTCCTACTTCAATTTTATTTAAGTGCGTTTCTAGACGCTTTTGATCATACTATTTTGGATGAAATGACTGCAGTCAAGCCGACGGGCTTCTGCCTCGGGATCTGAATGATCTGCCAGAGCCTCGATCACAACCCATCCGTCGGCGCGCCGATCGGCGATCTCTTTTGCCGGGGTATTCAAGAGCGCTAACAGCCGTCGTGCTGGGGTTGGGGCTGGCAGGGATCTCATGATTGTATCAACAAATAAGGTAACCCCTGTGGCTTCTTCCAGCTCATCACGTGTACCATAACCCAAAATCTGATATCGGCCGCCCCGGCCAAGCTCACCTCTTACCGCGGGAGAGAAGAGAGTAAAGGTCACGCCAGAATGATATTCGTAGCCCCGGATTTCTACGGGATCTAGCGTAAGGGTCGTGGCGGCGGCCTTTTTCCTCAAGATGGAGACAACGGCCTCTAAGTACTCACATTGTCTCAAGGCTGACGGCGGCAGAGAAATGTCCTTGATTA
>CAXFCV010000063.1:0-1669 GCA_964000975.1 uncultured Rhodospirillaceae bacterium
ATGTCTCCGCTTGCAGCAGAAATGCTCGGCCGTATGCCCGAGAAAGAGGCGCCTGACACCTCAGGCCAACTCACTTCTCCCATGCCGGGGCTCTTGGTGTCCCTGGAAGTCGAGGAGGGGCAGGATGTCAAAATCGGGGAACCTCTGGCGGTCATCGAAGCTATGAAAATGGAAAACCAGCTTTTTGCTGAGAGGGATGGCGTTGTCGCCAAAATTCACCTGACGCCCGGCGACAGTCTGGACGTGGGAGAGCTCATTCTCGAATTGATATAATTTCTAATGACTCCAGGACCCGCCTGGCAGGGATCACGGGCCCGATACACAAGGTCGGATAACAGTCCTGGAGTGAGAGGAAGTCAATAAGCGGGACTTTGCGGGTTGGGTTCGATGTCGTTGAGATGGTAGCGTGGAGGCACAAAACAGCGGGCTTATCATTCATTTTCATTCGCGCCTTCAGTTCTGTCCAAATGTGTGTCTTATGGCTCGGGTGGAGATATTTACAGCAGCAACCACATCAGGGTCTCTCGGCTTCCATGATTTTGAAACCCTGTGATGGTTTCTGGTTTCGTAACCAGTGATTGAACGATAAATCTGACGCGGGCGTCACTGGTTAAATTAGGTGGAGCTCGAGACTTGACGGTGCTCATGCCATCTCTCAATATTTCATCAGGAGGAACCGGATGACAGGACAACATGATTTGGGTGGGTCGCCGGCCGGTCCGATGGACTACAATGATCCGGATGCGCCCCCTCATGGAAAATTATTTACAGCGATTAATTCGGCCCTGCGCCAGCATGACCTCGTAACAATTGATGAGCTTCGTCGACATCTAGAAGGGCTGACCAAAGAAGAATATGACTTGCCTTATTACGATCGATGGGGGGAAGCTATGTGTAACCTTCTCGAGGAGAAAGGCGTGCTGGCTCGAGGAGAGATAGAGGCGCGTATGGAGATTATTAAAGAACGGCTGCAGAATAAAAATGACTGAAATTTCAGACTGCATTGCAGAAAAACGCTACAGCTCGGGCGATACAGTACAAATCATCGTTGCCTTTCCACCGGGCCATCGCCGTATCCCGGACTATATCAAGGGTAAAAAAGGCGTGATTGAACGCTATTGCGGGGCCTTCAAGAATCCCGAGGAACTGGCTTACGGCTTTGACGGTGAACCCAAGCGGCATTTGTACCGCGTCCGTTTTAAGCAAACAGAAATTTGGGACGCCTATGATGGCCCCGAACACGATACCCTGGATCTGGAGGTTCAGGAGCACTGGCTCAAACCTGCTTAACACGCGACCAATAAGAGGCTCAAAGGAACAGAATATGACATCGAACCCGGGCGAGAATAGCGATAATTATGATCATGACCATGAGGTGCTTAAATATAACGACGACAGCGCTCATGACTATGATGAGATGGGTCGCTACGCATTGATGTCTGAGGCGCTAAAAGAGTTGCTGATTGAGAGGAATGTAGTAAGCGCTAGTGAAGTGCGCGAGTATCTCGACTTCATGGATTCACGCGGTGAACATTTGGGTGCAGAGATCATCGCCAAAGCGTGGACGAATCCGGATTTCAAGAAACAGCTGATGACCGATGGAACTGCTACAGTGGCAGGAATGGGTGTTCCCATGGCCGGTGCAGAGCTTATCGTGGTTGAAAACACG
>CAXFCV010000064.1:0-2977 GCA_964000975.1 uncultured Rhodospirillaceae bacterium
CATCGTTGTGGATGTTCACAAGTAGAAAATTAGAAACGCCCATCCCAGAGCATTCGTCTCTGGCTGAGCCGAATGCCGAATAAGCATCGACATCTGTTTCAAACCTAAAACGTATTGAACGTCAGTCGATAAAAGCGTGTTATTGGTGCTGGATGGAAACAAAGGTCCGATCTATCCCTTGAACCAGCACTATGTATTTCCGGTCCTGTAATTAATCTGATCTTTAGCCCGCAGAGGCTGGAGGCTCTGGGCCCACCGATAGCAGGCCTTCTTCGAGGGTTTGTTGAAGATTTTCTTCCGCTTTTTGGGCTTCCAGTTGTCGCTGCCACATATGGGCGTATACATTTTCCAACGCGAGCAACTCGGTGTGATTGCCCCGTTCAACCACTTCTCCCTTTTCCAAGACCAGAATTTCATCTGCGTTCATGACGGTGGATAGGCGGTGGGCGATCATGACGGTCGTACGGTTTGACAAGACATCTGCAAGGGAGGCTTGGATTTCTTTTTCCGTGCGGGTATCAAGGGCCGATGTCGCCTCGTCAAAAATAATGATCTCAGGGGACTTCAGGATCGTTCGCGCGATGGCGACCCGTTGTTTTTCCCCTCCGGATAGTTTTAAACCCCGCTCGCCAACGCGGGTGTTGTAGCCATTGGGAAGCCCCACTACAAAGTCATGGATGCTGGCGAGTCGCGCCGCATTTTCAATTTCCGTGGGCGTGGCGCCTGGCCGACCATAGGATATGTTATAAAAGACGGTGTCGTTAAAAAGAACCGTGTCCTGCGGAACGATACCAATTGCGTTACGCAAGCTATCCTGTTGCACGTTTTTTATGTCATGCCCATCAATTAGGATGCGTCCCTGGGTCGTGTCATAGAAACGGTAAAGGAGCCGGGAAATCGTCGATTTTCCCGCGCCGCTGGGTCCTACAATGGCAACAGTTTTGCCAGGCGCTACTTTGAAAGAGATATTTTTGAGAATTTTCCGCTCCGGATTGTAATCAAAGCAGACATTATCGAATTCAAGTTGGCCCCCCGTCACGGTCAGCGGGTGCGCGTTCCCCGCGTCAGCGACTTCTTGTTGCTCATCCAACAGTTTGAACATATCTTCCATATCAGTGAGGCTCTGTTTGATTTCCCGGTAAACGAACCCTAAAAAGTTTAATGGCAGAAATAGTTGCACTAGGTAACTGTTTACTAACACGAAATCTCCGATCGTCATGGCACCGCTTTTAACGCCAAACCCCGCCATGATCATTATAATGGTAAGCCCTGCGGATATCACAAATCCCTGCCCAATGTTCAGATATGATAGCGTTACCTTGCTTTTAACAGCTGCTCTTTCATAGGATTTTAGCGCGCTGTCAAAACGCCGGGCTTCATGTTCTTCATTCCCGAAGTATTTGACGGTCTCGTAGTTTAACAGGGAGTCGATGGCCTTTGTGGATGCCTCACTGTCCATTTTGTTCATTTGACGACGGAACTTGATGCGCCACTCCGTTACGCCTACGGTCCAGGCGATGTAACTCCCGACGGTAATAAATGTTACAAGTGCAAACCAGATGTTGAACAGGCCCCACATGACCGCGCATACAAGGAGAATCTCCAGCAGGGTCGGGATGATGTTAAACAGCATGAAGTTTAGCAGGAAATCGATTCCTTTTGTGCCCCGCTCCACGGCGCGGCTGAGTCCACCTGTCTGGCGGTCGAGGTGAAAGCGCATGGCGAGTTTGTGTAAATGCCTGAAAGTTCTCAGCCCTGCCTCGCGGATGGCGCGCTGGGCGACTTTGGCAAATACGGCATCTCGCAATTCTCCGAATGTTTGAGCCAGCACCCGGGCACCACCATAAGCAATAAGCAGAAAGATGGGCACGATGACCATGGCATCTGCCGAGTTCGTGATCTCATCAACAGCAACCTTGTAGATGATCGGCACACCAACTGTGATGGCCTTAGCGGCAATCAGGAAAATCAGCGCGATAAGGACCCGGATCCGCATCTCCCGGGCATTTTTCGGCCACAGATACGGCAGCAGAATTTTGACGGTGCCCAGGTGGTCCCGCTTAACTTCAAAGTCTGGCTGGTCGTCTGCAAGTGATTGCATGGTGATCCCATTCGGTCCGCCAAGGCTCGACAGGAGGTGACCTTTTATGTGGTATCGGGCGACAATCAGTGCAAGGGACGAGCATGCTATTCAGTCGTCTAATATTTGTCCTTGGCTCAATCATCGCACCTACGACATCATGAAAATCTAGATGCATGTGGTGGCTGTATACTTCGAAATTAACCTCGCTTGGTTAGCGCGCTGTATACCTTTGATGGCCAATTCCTCCAATCCATGCCGATTGAAGCGGTTGTATTTCTCGGAGGTATTAGCTTTGCCGGTGGGCTAAATCAGTTAATCTGGCGCGTGGTGAGGCTACTCTGTCCGATGAATGAGATGGTAGCCGAACTCGGTTTCCACAACTTCGCTGACGGCATCTATTTCTAGGTCGAACGCCGCCTGGTCAAAAGCCGGCACCATGGCACCTCGACCGAAAGTGCCCAGATCGCCGCCTTGCCCAGAGGACGGGCAGTCCGAAAATTCCTTGGCCAAGTCGCTAAACTCTCGGCCAGTTTCCAATTGGGTTTTTAAATTCTCGATTTGGGTTAGCGCATCTTCTTTGGTGAGCTGAGAGGTCGCCCCATGAGCCTCTGCGTGGCTAACGAGGATATGAGAGGCACGGATTTTATCTGACATAACTGTTACCCTTGTATTTTGTACAATGAATGACGAACTGCTGGAGCGGTGTTGTAGTAATTTGTAACTTGTTTGACGAGACCTAATTCGGTTTTTTGGCTCAATCAGAAAAAGCTACAATGGGAGGCGACTATGACTGTTAATCCGCAAGCACAGACTTTGTTGGATGCTGCAGCTAGGGCGGAAGCGGCTGGCGCCCCCGCGCCTCAGGAACTGGGAGCTGTCGAATTGCGGGCTTTA
>CAXFCV010000065.1:0-7456 GCA_964000975.1 uncultured Rhodospirillaceae bacterium
CCTGCGGGCTACTCTCAGACAACAAATTATTGCCTCACCGCTCCTTGACTCTGCTACCTATGCCCGGGAAATTGAGAGGGCGTTTCGGGAGATGTGGCGACAACGGTGCGGTTAGCAAATTGCACAAATAGGCGAGAGCAGAGCAAAACTTTTGAAACTTCTAGTGTTGTTCCGCCACCCATTACGATATGGTAGTGCAGCATGATGGTGTGAGCCCCGCGGGCCTCTCTCATCTCTATCGTCATTGCGGCCTCGTCCTACGACGACTTGCTATGCTGAGTCGGATGATATCGTGCAATGATGATAGCTGATGCGCTGAGTTACAACCTCCGCGTTACAATTTGCCTGGGATAAACCGAATAATGGTCAATGGTGCAGTCCTGATAAACCTCGTGACCGACGAGGATAATATGTAGGTTAACATAAATAACCAGGAACTGCTCGTTTTCCGCATGTCCCGTCGTGACCCGGCGACTACGTTCAGAAACCGTTAATGTAATCGTTTACGATGGCCAGCATCCTGGGCCTATCTGTCTGCAGGCATGGTGCGTCTTTACACAGATAATCCGTAGGGAGGCTTTTCATACCCTTTGGGCGACCGCGTAAAAATTTCATAGCCCTCCGCCGTTACACCTACTGAATGTTCAAATTGTGCAGACAAAGACCGGTCCTTGGTTACAGCGGTCCAGCCATCACTTAGTATCTTAACTTCAGGCCTCCCGATATTGATCATGGGTTCCACGGTGAAGAACATGCCCTCAACCAATTTATCACCCTGCCCCGGTTTTCCAAAATGCATAATATTTGGGGCGTCGTGGAAAATACGGCCCAGGCCATGGCCGCAAAAATCCCGCACGACAGAATATCGAAAAGGTCTCACGAATGTCTCAATAGCGTGGCCGATATCGCCCACCGTGGCACCTGGCCTCACCACCTCAATGCCCCTCATCATAGCCTCATAGGTGATGTCCACCAGTCGACGCGCCTTGACGCTGACATCACCGACGAAAAACATCCGGCTGGAGTCTCCGTGCCATCCATCCAACAGGGGCGTGACGTCAATGTTAATGAGATCACCCTCGACCAGAACTTTATCACCCGGAATGCCATGGCAAACCACATGATTAACGGAAATACATACCGATTTCGGATAGCCACGATAGTTCAGCGGTGCCGAAATCGCCCCATGGTCCGATACGAATTCAGCGCAAAGTTGATCAAGTTTTTCAGTCGTGACCCCAGGGACGACGAATTCCGTTATATAATCAAGGGTCTTCGCCGCCAACTGGCCGGCTCTCCGCATGCTCGCAAATTCGGCTTCGGTGTGAATTTTGATTGATCTGGCGTCCGCGTCCACAAAAATTTCTCCCTATCTCGCGTCAAATATGGCCCGCTCGCTCCCTTCACACAATAGGAATTTGACCAGCTCATCCCGTGTCCAAGACGCACTCGCTAAAACCTGTTTCCTCCGGGTTTTGGGGGCACCAGGGTTCAGAAACGCAGCACTCGGTCTCTAAGGCTTAAATCTCCAAAGATAGGGGTGAAATCACCGTGATGTATTCAGGCGTCAATTTACAGCCGTAACAGATGACTTCCACACCTGCCGCCATTGCTTTCTCGAGTGCCGCGGCATAAGCTGGATCTATGTCCCTAGCCACCGTAAACGTGTCGCAATCCTCGCGCTGGATAATATAATACATCACCGCGCGATCGCCTGCGGCAACCTGGTTGGCAAGCTCGCCCAAATGCTTTGTTCCTCTGGCTGTTACGGCATCAGGAAATTCGGCCAACTTATCCCGCCGCAACGTGACATTTTTAACCTCAACATAACAATTTGGCTTCGCCGGATTCTCAAGAAAAATATCAATGCGAGAATTTTTCCCGTATTTCACCTCCCGACGGAGGGTGTCATACCCTTGAAGTTCGGCGACCACGCCGTTTTCTATGGACTCTTGGGCGATCTTATTAGGTATACTCGTGTTAATCCCCACAAGGCCCTCACCGACTCTAATTAATTCCCAAGTATACTTGAGTTTGCGTTTCGGATTATCGGCTAGCGAGACCCAGACCTCGGCACCCTCATCCTTAACGCCCAGCATAGATCCGGAATTTGCACAATGGGCCGTGATCTTGTCGCCGGTCTCCAAAACGATATCCGCCATGAAGCGTTTGTAACGCTTCACCAGATTGCCTTTGACAAGTGGGGTTGAGAATTTCATAAACGCAGATTATCCATGAGCCGCTCCAGGGGCAAACTACTATTCAGGTTTTGGGGGATCATCGCTAGTCCCCAGCACCTTTGTCAGCGGCACTTGACCGCTACCTCGAGGCGCTGATTTCGGCTGACTTTTCGCTGGAGCCCATCCGGTAAGTGTAATGAGTTCGAAGGTTGCAGGTACGCGCCCAGACTCATCTGCGTGGTCAGACTCATAAATCTCGCAGGCTCGCATGAGTGTGCGTCTCCGGGAAAAGCTTTTGCGGCGCCCTGTAACGGCGTTTGTCTCGCCCATACCCCTGAGATCCCGGAACAATTTCAGCGGAGAATCGTAGGAAACGGTAATCGTCTCCGTGTCCGCAACCGGAAGGGCAAAATTTGCCCTCTGCAGGAGTGCACCCGCGTCGCGGATGTCGGCAAACGGAGAGACACGGGGTCCGGCGCCCCCTTCCACCTCCATTTCGGCTCGCAAAAGAGAGCGCCGCAATTCCGTTAATGTGTTGCCCCCAAAAAAATTCACCAACAATAAGCCGTCGGGTTTGAGGGCCTGGCGCGATTGGATGAGGACACCAGGCAAATCATTAGCCCAATGTAGCCCACATGAGCTGACAATGAGATCTAGACAGCTATTTTCGATCGGCAGATATTCCTCATCTGCAACAAGTTGCAATGGCCCAGCGCCCTCTAGCATTTCTGGGGCCATCTGGGCATGCAAGAGGACGTTAATCGAGGGACGAGACTCCGCAGTTCCCGCAGGGCTGTCTAATCCAATAGAGTCGCGGAGGACGCGTCCATGGGTGGTCAGTTCCAGCGCTAGAGGAAATTCCCGACGAATGTCTAACAATCGGTCTACAAGCCGCCCCGCGGCTTCTCTCAATAGAAAATCAAACGACGGCAGCTCTGCGGCGGCCCGGTCCTTGTGATGACATACGGCCTGCCGATCAAAGACCTGATCCGGCAACGTGTCCAATGTCTTCTCCTGTAATGCGGTGTTCCAAAAAATAGTTCCTGCAGTCTGCATATCAGAGAGAGGGGATAAAGGGAAAGGTCATGAACAGCAGCGCCATCCACAATCTCCTGAAAGCTACCTATTACCATGTGATGAATATTTTCAATCACTCGGTGCGTAAATTTTGATACGCCCATGGCCGATACTGTTAGAACGCGCGCAAAATACTGGTCAAGTTGTCTATTTGTGACGTTTCGCCATTATCATGCTCGTGATCTTCCCTTTTGCTTGAACTAAGGGAAGAGGCCCTGTGTGCTGAATGCACGGACAATCACTCTCATTTTGACCGAGCCCGCGCAGCGTTCCCCTGTACGCCTGCCAATAAGGATTCGGTCCTTCGCAAAAGAACGCCAGCATGTCTGTAATAAGTTGGTTTTGCTCCTGGATTATAGGATGACGTCTAGGGCGAAGACGAACGGAAGTGCCGGGGTTTTGGTGCATGTAGGCGCGGGCGACATCGATTTTTTTAATCATGGTGCGTGTGTCTGGCGGTCTAACCGCAGAGGCCGGCGATAATCTGATAGTCAAAACAGCCTGGGTCGCACTTCAAAGGAAAAATCTGCTGGCAATACAATGGCCGCACGGTATATACGGGCGACACTGTGAGAACCGTTAAAAAAGTGACTATTTGATCAATTTGCGCGCAGGAGAGAAACGTGGCCAAAGTCGAAATTTACACATCTCCACTTTGTGGATTTTGTTATCAGGCGAAAACCCTTTTGAACACGAAAGGCGTTAATTTCGACGAGATAGATGTAGCGGCACATCCGGACCGGAAACCGGAAATGATGGCGCGCGCAAACGGACGTCAAACGGTGCCACAAATTTTTATTAACGACGCTCATATTGGGGGCTGTGATGACCTTTTCATCCTGGACTCCGAGGGCAAGCTTGACCCATTGCTGACCGCCTAAATTGCTACAGCAAACAAAATACGAAACGAGGAGTCAGAATGGCAACCCGGTTCACCGCTGCCTGCCTTCAGCTTAATTCAAAGCGGAATATTAAAGATAATATTCCGGAGATTACAACGCTCTTAGATGAAGCCGTAAAGGCGGGTGCCGACTTCATAACGTTACCGGAATGCACGGGCCTCATGGAACCCAACGCAGAGGCCTTGCGGGAAAAAGCACCTGCGGAAAAAGATCATCTGATTTTAGCTCTCATTAGGAAGAAAATGTTGGAGACGGCGCGCTGGGCTTTGATCGGATCCCTAGCGATTAAGTTGCCGGATGGTAAAATCGCCAATCGAAGCTACCTTATCGGCCCTGATGGCGGCATTACAGCAACTTATGATAAGATTCATATGTTCGATGTGGAACTTGGCGACGGTCAATATTATAGAGAGTCTGAGACCTACAAGCCAGGGACCAACGCCGTGATAGCCGACATCCCCTGGGGCCGGATTGGCCTCACAATCTGCTATGATGTACGTTTTGCCTATTTGTACCGCACCCTCTCGCAACACGGGGCAGACTTTCTCGCCATCCCAGCCGCCTTCACGAAAGTGTCCGGCGAAGCACACTGGCATGTCTTGCAACGCGCTCGGGCCATCGAAACTGGGTGTTATGTCATTGCCGCAGCCCAATGCGGCACCCATGCGGAGAACCGCCAGACATTCGGCCATTCCCTCATCATCGATCCATGGGGAAGCGTGTTGGCGGATGGTGGCAACGCGCCTGGCGTAATCACGGCCACAATTGATCCGTCGCATGTGGCGGATGCCCGCTCAAGAATCCCCGCGCTCAAACACGACCGGGTTTATGGACTTTCCAGCGGCCAATCCGATACCATATAGAGCCTCACGGCAGATCTGTGTTTCAAATGTCTAGCCTTCCTGCTTTCGACAACAAATTTTTTGTACAACAGCGGGCGACGGGTGATCAGTATAGCCCTGATAAAAATCCAACACAGTGAGGCGCGAGCTGAATACGTCCAGAAGTTCATTTTCCCTCAGCAGAAAATTAGGATTACGCGGCTTTCCGTATGTAGCATTTCCGTCGGAAAAGGTCTGATATATCAGGATTCCACCCGTCGCCAGCGCATCCACTAAGGGGTCATACAGCGGCCGAAACAAATAGTTGATCACCACAATGCCCTCGAATACCTCGCCGGCCACCGGCCAGGGGGAGCCGTCTTCCAAATCATTTTCCAAGATTCGAAGTTTTGGACGGCCAGTAAGATCTGACAAGGCACCGGTGTCACGATCAAGTGCCGTTACTCGATATCCCAGACTAAGGAGATAACGGGTGTGCCGACCGCGGCCGCACGCGACATCCAGCACATGGCCAGGTGCTGCGATTCGTCCGGCATGCTGAACAACCCAGTCGAGGGGGGATATATTTTGCTGAGAGGGGGTCTTTTTACTCATGACGGTAATTGGCGAAAAATTAACCTGAATGTTGCGATACTTGGCAAAATGACCAAATTAGGCGTATGTAATCAATCTGGCGTTGAGAAATCATCGAATGATTTTATATGAACTGAAATGTTCAAACGGGCATCATTTCGAAGCTTGGTTTAAAGACAGTACCACCTATGACCGTCAGGAAAAACGGGGGGAGGTATCGTGTCCGATTTGTTCAGACATTTCTGTGTCCAAAGCCCCAATGGCACCCGCTGTCTCCACGTCACGGAGAAAAGACAATCTTGCGCATCAACTGGTCCCACCGGTAGAAGACCGTGCCGCTAAAGTAGCACAGCAAATTCTTCAGGCCGCCGGCAAGATGCAAAAGTACGTCGAAGAAAACTGCGATTATGTCGGCGACAAATTTGCCGACGAAGCGCGGGCCATACATTACGGGGAAGCGGAGGAGCGGGGAATCTATGGTGAAGCAACCATCGACGAGGCTACGAACCTGATCGAGGAGGACATCCCTGTTAACCGGGTTCCCTGGCGCCGGCGCACCGACTCCTGACGCGCGCAAACACTGGAACTCAAAATATAGCGGTCTAATCCCGTGCTTTGACAGCGTAGATTAAGTAGTTGACCGCAAGGTCTCGGTCCAGGGTCCACTCATCAAACACTAAATTGTATGCTAGGCCTTTCAGATCCTTTACGGCAAACCCCTGCTGGCGCAATACCGCACTAAATTCGGAAGGTTTTACAAAGGCCCGCCAATCATGGGTGCCGGGCGGCAGCCATCTGAGAATGTACTCAGCGCCAATTTTAGCAAAAGCGAGTGATTTCAGAGTTCTGTTCAATGTCGCGCCTACCATGCCCCCCCCGGGTTGAACGAGCGCACCGCAGGCCTCCATGAAAACGTTTATGTCTGCAACATGTTCAATGACCTCCATGTTGAGGACGGCATCGTACTTCTGGCCATCCGCTATAGCCTCTTCGGGTGACATTCGGTGATATCTGATGTTCAGCCCCATACGAGTCGCGTGATTGGCTGCTATTAGTATATTCTTTTCACCAGCATCAATCCCCGTTACCGAGGCTCCCAAACGCGATAACGGCTCACAGAGAAGGCCACCGCCACACCCAATATCGAGAATTTTCAGACCTTCAAGAGGCATTGGTGATAGAGGATCGGTTCCGGCCAGTTCACACAGGTGGTCGCGAATAAATTTCAGCCGTACAGGGTTGATCTTGTGAAGCGGTGCGAAGTCGCCCTCGGGATCCCACCATTGGTCCGCCAGCGCTTCAAATCGGGCAACTTCCTCATCCATGACAGAGGTATCAGTCATTAACCATAATTTCCTTTTCGCATGGCCTTGTCACCCAAGAGTTCCAAACCTTGCGCGACAGGGGCCAGAGCGAGTATGTATACGCGCGCTCCTTCCTGGGCAACCGGGTTATGTGAAAAGGGCGCTATTTTTTTGAACAGTGCCGTGAGGTGCGGTGGTATGTGCAGGCGCACTTGACCGCGCTAAAAATCGGCTGGGACCAGACGATATGGCTCTCATAATACAAAAATTTGGTGGCACCTCGGTCGCAGACGTCGATCGGATTAAACAGGCTGCACTCCGGACGCAGGCAGAGGTGGACGCCGGCCACCAGGTCGTTGTGGTAGTGTCCGCAATGGCCGGCGTTACAAATACACTTGCAGAATATACGGATCAAGTTGGCGCGCTCTCGGATGCGAGTGAATATGACGTGGTTGTCTCTTCGGGGGAGCAGTCCAATGCTGGGTTAATGGCGCTGGCGCTGCAAAATCTGGGCATTCAGTCGCGCTCCTGGCTGGGCTGGCAGATCCCCATCTGGACGGATAATGTGCATGGCAAGG
>CAXFCV010000066.1:0-6274 GCA_964000975.1 uncultured Rhodospirillaceae bacterium
CCATGAGGCGGACGTTTTGGAAGGTGCGGAGAGCGTACTTAAGACGTTTGCGCCTGCAATCGTCTTAGAGGCGGGTGTAGACCCCGACCACGACCGGGGCAAAGTAAAAGATATCCTGGAGCGTCACCGATATACGATGGCGGGTGCCATTTCTCCCCACGGCATCATAGAGACGACGTGGAATGACTACCTGTGCTTGTCCGGTCTGTTTGCCAACGGGTTTGTGAATATCCTGTTGATCTCTACCCAGGATGACCGAAAGGCTGAAGATTCATAGGCCGGAGACCGACAGGCCAGCGTTTCTACACCCGCCTATAAAGGAATTGCCAACAGCGTATCGATCTTATGGGAGTCCAGGACCACTGTTTTTGACGAAAATTTCAGATCGCCCTCAGACGAAACGATATTGTCCCGGTAGACACCGGACGCAAACAACATCGAGTCACCGGCATGCATGATGCGGATGACACAGAAGCTGGTCTCCGCCATAATTTCTGTCTCGGACGCGGTCAAAATGAGTGGTGCCGGAATAATGTGCCGATAGCCTTGGCCTTCGAAGATATTGGCTTGCCTCGTAGATGTGATGCGGTCAATCATCATTTCCTTAGAGTTACAATAAATAATCCCAAGGGGCAGGTCCTCTGCAGCGTCGGCTCTCGAGGTGATACGGTAAGTTGCATCATCGGTGAAAAACGTTGGCCAATCCTCTAGACGGTCATTATCCAGTGCCGCGCTATAGCGGGCATGAAGATCCATTAACTGAATGAGCATCTCCCGCTTTGTCTCTCCCAAGACCATTTCTGTTATGTTCCCATCAAAGAGCGGTACTTTTTCCAAAAACCCCGGACCGAGGCTTCCGTCACCCGGGAGGTTTGCGACTCCGCCCCCTCTCCGCCCATCAGGACCACGCTCGCATCCTCGCTAGTACCGGTGATACCTCGCTGAATAAATCCGCCAACCGCACCGTCTTCCATCGAGATATATCCTGCTGGCCCTACCATATTATTTTGCACAAGCCGGTGCTCCTGCATTTCCTCATCATCATCCTCAAAGCCGATATAGGTCCAAACAAGATCCGTTTTGTCTGTCCCCCGGGGCAAAACCTGCCGGATAGCTAGGCTGTTTTGGACTTGCTGCAGAACGAAGCCCGGAAATACAGTTAGAATTTGCAGCGAGATACCGTCGCCGAATTCATCGAATGTCCTTAGAATAGCTGGGTCAGTTAGGGCGACCTTGTCATTGTGAGAACGGACATCGTCTTTCTCATATTGAGCGTTGCTGTGATCCTGATCAATTCTGGAATAGCTCACGTGATGACCACCGCTCTCGTCGACAATGATTTCGCCGGACTGAGTTAAGCGGTTGAGACGGAACGTCGTGAAAAAGAGATGCAAAATACTAGCATGATAGCTGTCTTTAACATTCTCCATATATAGCTTCCAATTATTGGGTAGTATCTGAGTATTGCGGCCGAGAACACGGAGAGGTTTATGCAGCACCCGCTTAATCCGGCCGCAAACCTCTGGACCCAGATAGTCTTCGATGTCCGGAGCGCCCTCCGAAAAACTCCCGAACAGCAACCCTGAGAACTCCGCGATCCGAATGCGCCGAAGCCCATGGTCCTCCTTGCGGAAATTAGGTGCCATCCCGCCGTCGCCCTTGATCCCTTTTTCAAACGCCACGTTTGTTAGATTGCCGTCTAGATCATAAGACCAAGCATGATAAACGCAGGAAAACTTCCGGGCAGAGCCAGAGCGTTCCAAACACAAGAGAGCTCCCCGGTGAGCGCAACGGTTGACCATAGCCCGAAGAACGCCATCCAGATTACGCACCACGATGATGGGGATTTCCCCAATCGCACTGACCAGATAATCGCTAGGCTCAGAAACGTCCCGCGACAGTCCAAGATAGCTCCAGACTGGCCCCTTGAATACACGCTCAGTCTCCACTGCATATTGGACTGTACTGGTGAAAACCTCGTAGGGGACCAATGATAAACTCTTGGAAGGGAAGGTAACGCTCTTGGGTATATCTGAGCTATTCTGCATCTAGCAACTTTATCGCGGGATCCCTAAACTCTCCAGAGTTTCCTGCAGTTAAACTATAATGGCCATAACGCCTTTCGCCATTTGATGCCAATAAGTAGGGTAAAGATGGTCCCAATGCTGGCGTAGATCCAGATGAATGAGACAAATCCGACGGACTCGATCAAGAATCCTGCGCCGAGGAGCCCCAATGGCACTCCGTACACAGCCAGAACCCGGACGCCCATAATTCGCCCCCGAACCATTTGATCGGTCTTCTCAAGCAAAGCGGCTGCCATTGAGACCATGCTAAAACTATGCGCAATACCTACAAAAACCAGAATGACGATGCCAGAAGTTTTGGTTTCAGACGCGGTGAAAACCACTAGCATGGCATACCAAATGACAAGGTTTATCAGCATCATCCGGGAAGAGTATTTTTGAGCACGAAACCACGCGAGCAAAAGCGCTCCTAAAACGGCACCAGCGGAAAATGCTGCCAATAATTGACCCAGTCCGTTTTCGTCCACCTGAAGAACGTCTCGAGCAACAAAGGGCATAAGACCATGGGTCAGTGGAAAGGCCGTCAGATTAGCGAGAAACGCCAACCACATAATGGCCAGAACGGCTGGCGTGTTCCAGATGTATAAGAGGCCGACTTTTAGTTCTTGGAGCTGAGATGTCTTCCCCGCATCTTGTTTGGTGCTTCCGTCCCTCAGAGGATGCGCCCTTGAGACATTTGACGTGAAGTAGAGGCCAATACCATACACAACCACGACAAAGACATAGGCATATCCCATGCCGAGAAAGGCAAAGACGCCGGCACCGGTCAGAGCCCCGAAGATACGCGCTGAGTCGTGAGCCGTTCTGGAAATGCTAATGGCTCCCAAGATCATCGGCTGCGGGATGGTATCGCCGACGAGCGCATTCCTCATCAAAATATCCGATGGTTGGATAAGGCCTGCTAAAAAGGCCACCATCAGGACATGTATCGGCAGCAGAACGTCCAGAAGAGCCAAAACCATGATGATGGCAGCCAACGCCATCAGCGCGCCTCGCATATACAGCATCATGCCGCGCCGGCCAAATCGGTCTCCCGCCACACCAAACCAGGGAGACAAAAGCGTGCCCAGAAACCTGAAAGCACCCACAAGGGTCAGCATGACAACGGAGTTGGTCTCGGCCAGGATGTACCAGCCCATGATGAGCGCTTCCATCTCAAATCCCCAGGAGGCCGCAAGGTCGGCTGGCCACTGAAACCGGAAACTCCTGACGGAGAAAGGTTCAAGGGCTGACGGTTTTTTTTCTGATTTATTACTGAGGTCTGGCATAAGTGGGCTTACAAATTTGTCCATCGGTGCTGGCCGCCGCAGATATCTGGCAAAAAACATCAGGCGCGGTGAGAGCGGGGTTTGTTCTCAATAATACCTATAGGCACAGATGACAAAGGCTATGACAAGCGCCACTCGGCCCCACCCGTTCCAGGTTTGAACTTCAGACAACAACGTTTTAAAATATTGATCTATTGGAGAGGCAGAGTCATGGCATACGAAAGCATTACCGTAGAGAACATGTCGCCCGCTTGTGGTGCTATTATAAGTGGCGTCGATCTTGCTGGCGGCGTGAGCAATCAACAGTTCGATGAGATTCATACCGCGCTCTTGGACAGGACCGTCATTATCTTCCGGGACCAGGTGCTCACAGAAACCCAACATATTGAGTTCACCCGCCGTTTTGGCGATCTCCAACCGGCTGCCGTTTCCGGGTTCGAGAAAAACGTGGACTATCCGGAAATCGATATTCTGGAATATGACGATAGCAACCCACCCCACGTTACGCGAGACCTCTGGCACACGGACTTCGTGGGTCGAGAGAAACCATCCATGGGAACAAGCCTTTATGCCCGGAATATTCCACCGGAAGGAGGCGACACTATTTGGGTAAACTCTGCCGCCGCCTACGAAGGCCTATCGGATCGTATGAAGACGCATTTAGAAGGGCTTCACGCTTACAACGACTCTTATCAGCCGTATGATGAGCACGTACGACCAGAACTTTGGGCAAAGGATTACCAAATTTATAAACGACAGCAGAAAGCGGAATACACGCCGGCTCTTCATCCGGTCATTCGCACCCATCCGGAAACTGGTCAAAAAGGATTATTCGTTAATGAGTCCATGACTAGTTTCATAAAAGAAATCAGCCGGAGAGAGAGCAACTACCTGCTTCAGTATCTATTTGATCATTTACGGACGCCAGAATTTCAATACCGGCACAAGTGGCGCGTAAATGATTTGGCCGTCTGGGACAATCGCTTAAGCCTGCATTACGCGCTTTTTGACTACACCAAAAACAGACTGATGCACCGGGTCGTCATTGCAGGCGACGTGCCGCATTAATTTTCCGAAATTACTGGGCCCAAACACCAGGCAAGAAGGCCTCATTATTTTAAGGAAAACTCAATAATGCTCGAACTATACCACTATGCTGACTCACTATGCTCAATGAAAGTGCGCCTTTGCCTCATCGAAAAAGGGGTCGACTATAAGTCTAAATTTGTTGATCTCATGAAGTTTGAGAACCTCAAAGAAGAATATAAAAAACTTAACCCCAATGCTGTGGTCCCAACCATCGTGCACGATGGCACCGCGATAATAGAATCCACTGTGATCAACCAATATATTGATGAAGTTTTCGAGGGCCCATCACTAACGCCGAAAGACCCCGTGAGCAGAGCACGAATGCGTGTTTGGACAAAGCTTCAAGACGATGTGATTCATCCTGCCGTGCAGAAACCGACCTTTAATTTGCTTGTGAAACCGAAACTTGCGGTAAAATCGGATGAAGAATTAGATGAATGGCTTGACAACCATCCCCTGGAAAAAAGTAGGCAGTTGTTTAAAGGCGCTGCCAGAGGCCCGGTCGACGAAGCGGCTCTAGAGGACGCCAGGACCCAGTTTAAATTTGTCTTTGACCGGATGGAAGCCACGCTAAGAAATAACGAATGGCTATGTGGAAATTCATACTCTCTTGCTGATGTTGCCTACGCACCAATGCTTGATCGGTTGGCACAGTGTGAATTCCTTGAGGTGTTCGATGACTACCCCAACCTTCAAACCTGGTCCGACCGTATTCGCGGTCGAGACGCCTTCCAGGAAATGAGGCCAAAAGGTAAGGAACGTTTCACTAATATGGAAATTGGATAGCACGCTGGTAAGCTATGGCGGCTGACCAACCTCCCGGACAAACGTCAATTCTCATTGCCGGCGCTGGACCGGTTGGCCTAACACTTGCCATTGCACTCGCTCGGTTTGGAGTGGACAGTGTGGTGCTTGAACGCAACAGAGATACCACACGACACCCAAAAATGGATATAACCAATGGCCGTAGCATGGAAATTTTCCGCCGCTTGGGCATTGCTGATAAATTAATTACCGCTGGGGTCCCCCCGAACATCTGTTTGGACGTTGCCTGGATTACAAGTTTTGTCGGCCACGAAATTCACCGATTTAAATATGCGTCTCCCAATGAAGCCAGGGCACGCTATCGGGCACTCAATGATGGCAGTCAGGCTACGGAACCTGGTATTAGAATATCACAAATCGTTGTGGAACCGCTGCTTCGCGATATAGCAGCGGCCTCGCCTCATATCACTCTTTGTTACGGCTGGACTTTTGAGCGTTTAAAACACGAGACAAATAATATCGCAGTTACCGTATCCGATAGCGGAACTGGAGACGAAACAGAGATCAGTTGTGCTTATTTGGCCGGTTGCGATGGGGGAAATAGTAAGGTGCGTGAAGCACTGGGCATTAGGCTCAGCGGGCAAGCTGCAATTCGACGTCGTTACAGCGTCCACTTCCACTCGCGAGATAAGAATTTTCTCGAGCCCTGGGGACCAGCTTGGCATTACCAATCACCCGTTCACGGTACTCTAATAAGCCAGGATGGACAAAACAACTTCACCCTTCATTCTGCTCTTGGGTTGAGCGAAGACGAAAATACTATCGATCCATATGATGTAGTTCGTCGATTTGTTGGGCGAGATATAGATTTCAAACTTCTTTTGGCTAGTGGATGGGACAATAACCTTCTAGTCGCAGAGAAATATGGCGAGCGACGTGTCTTCCTTGCTGGAGATTCCGCTCATCAATACATCCCCACGGGTGGCTACGGCATGAATACCGGAATCGGTGACGCGTATACATTAAGTTGGATGCTCGCCGCATTGGTCCAGGGTTGGGGTGGTC
>CAXFCV010000067.1:0-6519 GCA_964000975.1 uncultured Rhodospirillaceae bacterium
TGGATGTTAATCAGCTCATCGAAAGGGCAACCCTCTGGCTGCTGCGTCATAGTTCGCAACCTATCGATATTGGAAAAAGCGTTCAAGAATTCAAGTCTGGAATTCAGGCACTCTCAGATAACATGGATAAAATTACGCCAAAAGCAGTGGCAGAACGGGTTGACTATCGTGTCAATCGCTACGAACGCGCTGGCATTCCGAAGGTTCTGGCGCAACGAGCTGCTTACCTGCTTTTGCTCGTATCGGCATTGGATATCATCCGCACCTCCAACGCCTGCAAGATGAGCCAGAAAGAAACCGCCAAACTGTATTTCCGGGTGGGAGAGGAGTTTGGGCTCGGGTGGCTGCGGTATTGCGCGGAAAAACTACCGACAGATAATCATTGGCAAAAACTTGCAGCCGCCGCCATGATCGAAGAACTGTACAGCCACCAGCGAGGCATCACCTTGCGCATAGTTAAGTCGGGAAGAGGCAAAGGTGATCTACTTGAAAGCTGGAAAAAAGCTAACGGTCCTGTTTTCAATCAAGCGGCGCAAATGCTGTCAGAACTGGAAATGACTGAATTGGTTGATCTTTCTATGCTGGCGGTGGCAAGCAGAAACCTCAGCACCATCGCGGATTCCTGAGACCAGGCATCAGAATTCGGAGGCGACCCCCAGCCGGTTTCATTACATAACAGCAGGTAATCACATGACCGGTCCGACTGAAATACCACATACAAGCAAGATAAGCGTTGCCGCCTGGGCCCTATACGACTGGGCCAATTCGGCGTTCCCGACCGTGATAATCACGTTTGTGTTTGCCACATATTTCACGCAAGGAATTGCTCGGGACGACATCGCCGGGACTAGACTTTGGGGCTACACCATGAGCCTGTCGGCCCTAGCCGTCGCTTTGGTAACGCCTTTCCTGGGCGCCATCGCGGATCAGACCGGACGGCGCAAGCCCTGGCTCGCCGCTTTTACCACCCTGGCCATCGTGTCGAGTGCGTTGCTCTGGTTCGCTAGGCCTGATGTTGAATTTATCCTATGGGCATTGATTTTTGCTGGACTCGGGAACTTCGCCTTTGAGGCTGGCATGGTATTTTATAATTCGCTGTTGCCAGATGTGGCAGGAAAAGACCGGCTTGGCAGAATTTCAGGCTGGGCCTGGGGAGCGGGCTATGCCGGAGGACTAGTCTGCTTGGTGATCGCCCTGGTCGGGTTCGTTCAAACCGATACACCGTGGTTTGGCATTGGCAAGGAAGACGCTATGCATATTCGGGCAACAGCTCTTCTGGTTGCTGTGTGGTTTCTAATATTTTCGCTGCCCCTGTTTGCTCTCACGCCTGACAGATCTTCGACTGGCATACGCAAGCGGGAAGCGATACGGACCGGACTCGCGGCCTTCCTAAACACGCTCAAAAAGATTGCAGAATATAAACAGATTGCCCACTACCTTCTGGCCCGGATGATTTATACGGATGGATTAAACACCCTCTTTGCTTTTGGCGGTATTTATGCTGCTGGGAGCTTTGGGTTTTCTCTCACGGAGATCATCCAGTTTGGGATCGCAATTAATCTTACGTCAGGTATTGGGGCTATCGCTTTTGCCTGGATCGACGATTGGATCGGGCCAAAAAAAACTATCCTCATCGCCATCTTTGCACTCATTTCGCTCAGCGTTACTCTGCTGATTATCGAGTCTAAAACCCTCTTTTGGATATTTGGCCTGGCATTGGGGCTTTTTGTCGGCCCCGCCCAAGCGGCCAGCCGGTCATTGATGGCGCATATGGCGCCAGAAAACATTAGAACGGAGATGTTTGGGCTGTATGCCTTCTCAGGTAAAGCCACTGCATTTCTAGGACCCGCGGCTGTAGCTTTTGCTACCGACATTTTTGGCAGCCAACGTGCAGGAATGTCGACCATTGTGATTTTCTTTGTGGCGGGTGCCCTTGTCATGCTAAGGGTCCAAGAGACGTCAAAGACAGCATCGTGCTAATCACTATTTCATATGGAGTATATTGCCACTCATGACATTCCCAGATCAAAAATACAGCAATATTAGAGATTACGCGGCTGCATACTTTGACCAATATAAAAGAGCTTTTTCTAGCGTAGATATGACCAAGTTGGACGGCGCTATTAAACTTTTGTCGGAATGCTACGATGCGAGGAGGACACTTTTCGTATGTGGAAATGGCGGATCAGCTGCAATATCCAACCATTGGGCATGCGATCACGGTAAATTATTAGCAACGAACACTGGTTTATTGCCGCGTATAGAGTCGCTAGCGGCCAACTTGGAGGTAATCACTGCGATCGCTAATGATATTTCTTACGATGAAGTCTTTGTCCATCAACTCCGCTTATCGGCAGGACCGGGTGATCTTTTGTTAACCATCAGTGCGTCAGGAGACTCGGAAAATGTTGTGAAAGCTGCCTCCTGGTCCAGGGAAAACAGTGTAGATGTGATTTCCTTGACCGGTTTTGCCGGGGGAAGAACTGCTGAGATTGCTACAATCAACCTTCATGTTGACGGAGACAATTATGGTATCATTGAAGATATGCATCAATCCCTGATGCATCTTATGGGCCAGTACATTCGCCAACGACTAATGTCCGAGGACCTGATCCCAAGAAATAAATTCTAGAAGCAATAGGACTTAATGCCGAAAATGACGCATACCTGTAAAAACCATAGAAAGACCTGCATCATCCGCGGCAGAGATAACCTCATCGTCTCTCATAGACCCGCCCGGTTGAATAACTGCCGTGGCGCCGGCCTCCGCCGCGGCCAATAGACCATCGGCAAAAGGGAAGAAGGCATCCGATGCGACGACAGAACCTTGGGCCCAACTGGTTCCGTCGCCAGCAACTTTCGCCGCGTCGGCAGCTTTCCAAGCAGCAATCCGAGATGAATTAACGCGGCTCATTTGACCTGCACCAACCCCCACCGTCATACCGTTTTTAACATAAACAATCGCATTTGATTTCACATGCTTGCTAACCTTAAAAGCAAACAGGAGATCCTGCATCTCTTGATCCGTGGGGGCGCGTTTAGTGACAGTTTCGAGCTCTGCCGCCATCACGGTGGCATCGCGGCTCTGTAGAAGGTAACCACCCGCAAGCGTCCTGACGGTAAGCCCAGCAGCAGTGGGGTCTGGCAGCCCACCCGTTTCCAAAACGCGCAAATTTTTCCTAGCGGACAATATGTCCCTGGCAGCTTCGTCAAATGCCGGGGCTATTACCACCTCCGCAAACAACGTGGCGACCTCTCCCGCCGTTGCTGCATCCAAAGGCCTGTTGACGGCGACAATTCCGCCAAAGGCACTCTCAGTGTCACAAGACAATGCCTTCTTATAGGCCTCCACAAGTGTCTCGCCGATGGCAACACCGGATGGATTAGCGTGCTTGATAATCGCGCAGGCTGTTTCCTGAAATTCCGCCACCAATTCAAAAGCGGCATCAGTGTCATTGAGGTTATTAAAACTTAGTTCCTTTCCTTGCAATTGATTGGCCGTAGCAACACCCGGACGGTCCTCGCTAGTGGTATAGAACGCCGCCATCTGATGAGGGTTCTCCCCGTAGCGAAGCTCCCGGGAGCGCGCCCCCGCCAGCACAACCCTCTCAGGGAATGGGTCATCCAACGCCTCGGCAAACCATGCGCCGATGGCAGCATCATACGACCCCGTCCGCCGGTAAGCTGTGGCTGCAAGTGATTTTCGAAAATCTAGTGTGGTGGCCCCCTTGTTTCTCTGCATTTGCTCCAATAGGCGCTCATAGTCAGATGGATCAGTGATAACAGTGACAGCCGAATGGTTTTTGGACGCGGCCCTGATCATTGCAGGGCCGCCAATATCAATTTGTTCAATACAAGTGTCATAGTCCGCGCCCGACGCTACGGCAGATTCAAAGGGATATAAATTGACCACTAGCAAATCAATAGGCTCAATCCCATGGGCATCCATCTGCTCAGCATCACCGGAATTCCCCCGCCGGGCAAGCAACCCGCCGTGTACTTTGGGATGCAGAGTTTTAACCCGGCCATCCATAATTTCCGGGGAACCTGTGTATTCTGCTACGTCCGTTACCAATACGCCGGCCCCGCGAAGCGCCGCTCCCGATCCCCCCGTGGAGAGTATTTGAACCCCTTGGTCTGCCAGTCGTTTGCCCAAATCGACCAAACCAGATTTATCAAAAACGGAAATTAGTGCGCGTCGGATGGGCATGTCAGTCATCAAGGAACTCCTGGCGTAAAATCTCTGAGGTCCACGGGATATAGCAAACCCATCTCGGGGGAACTAGGAGGAAAGAAATGACACAGAAAAACGAGCTAATCCGCGACATCCCGCGTTGGTTCTTCGGTTAAGCCCGACTGGAACTCCGGCACAAGCTGCCGAATCGCCTCGAGCGCCCCCTTGGTATCGGACGTCTCAATACAAGTGGCTAAAACATCAAACACCGGCATAACCTCATCCATCGTAGCGGCGCGTGGGGCGGCAATCAGAACACCATCTTTTGTCGTGGGTACAGGAGCCTCCGCACCGTGAAAAATTTCCTCAAAAAGCTTTTCACCCCGCCGTATACCGGTGATATCAATTTTGACATCCTCTTCCGGCATGAGCCCCGCCAATCGGATCATTTGCCGGGCGAGATCCATAATTTTTACTGGATCGCCCATATCAAGAACATAAATTTTTCCGTCGTGACGCTTTTCTTCTTTCCCTAGAGCCGATGCCTGCAGGACCAGTTCAACGGATTCACGGATAGTCATAAAGTATCTGGTCATATCCGGGTGAGTCACAGTAAGGGGGCCACCCTTGGCAAGCTGATTTCGAAATAGCTCGACTACAGATCCCGTTGATCCGAGTACGTTTCCAAACCTGACCGTAACGAAAGTTGTATTTCCACGGACTCCGTTGTTCAGGTCTAAGGCCTGGCAATAAACTTCCGCCAGTCTTTTCGTCGCCCCCATAACATTGGTAGGATTGACGGCTTTGTCCGTTGAGATTTGAACGAAAGTATGAACGTCTGCTCTTAGAGCAGCATCAGCGATATTTCTAGTCCCAAATACATTGGTCGAAATACCTTCCAGCGCATTGGTTTCCACCATTGGCACATGTTTTAACGCCGCCGCATGAAATACAATTTCTGGGGTCACTTGTCGGAATATCTCTTCTACTCTATTCGGGTCCCTAACATCAGCAATGAGAGCGCTTTTGGTCAATTTCGAGAAACTATTGCTAATTTCCAAGTCAATCTTAAACAAATTATATTCAGAACTATCCATGAGAATAAGGTGAGACGGGCCTAATTTAACAAGCTGCCGCACCAATTCGCTGCCGATACTGCCGCCAGCACCAGTAACTAAAATTCGACGACCCGAAATAAGGTTTCGAACGGAAGACGGATCCAGGCTAGTTTGAGGCCGACCCAACAGGTCTTCCACGTCTATCGGCTTTACAGCCATCTCCGCCGACACATCGCTCCTAAAATCAGAGAGGGACGGTAAACGTGCCACCGTCAGGCCTAAATTCTCCGCTATCTCAAAGAGGTCTCTCATTCGAGTAGACTCAATCCGTTCGGACGTCACAACAAGCCGTTGTGGTTTTGCCCCGCGGCGCCCGAGGCTCTCCACCACTTCCGGGATAGAGTCGATAGTTCCCAGTATTTCCACCCCATGGATATCCCGCCCTACCCGGGAAGGGGTTCCTGATACAATTCCAACGACCCTGTAGTTGGAGTCTGTCCTTGAAATATCTCGAAGGAATAGTTCGGCGCTATCTCCGGCGCCTACCAACAAAATAGGCACCCGGAGATGAGCATCTTTGTCTAGTATGAAATCCAATCGCTTATCTTTGAGAAGCCTGTAGGCAAACCTCGGGCCGCCCAGCAAAGCGATCAATACAAACCAGCTGATAAAGGGAAGAGAACGGGGTAAGTCTTCAAGCCGGGTTACCGCGAACAAAATAACCAGGAATATGAGAACGGTAAGACTCGCCGCTTTGGTGATATTAAGAAGATCATTCAGTGAAGCGTAACGCCATACACCTCGATACATCCTAAAGGCCCTAAAAACGACCCCCGCGACAAGTGTGAATATACTAGTCGCGAGATACAGCTCCTCCTCAGGATAGAAAGCAATATTCTCACCCAACCGCAAAAAAAGCGATAGAACAAAAGCCAACGCAGCAGCAATAACATCGTAGGCAAAGGCGGTGTTTGACCGGGTAAAAATCATGATAGGAATCTATTTAACATACTCCATCCTCCTCGTCAGACCACATTAATAAAACTTAGAAAAGTCAATTGGTACCGGAGACGGATTTCATTGCCTCCCGAAGTCCGTCCTCCACGGAAAACGGAGGTGACCAAGACAAAGCTTGCCGGATATGGTCTGACTCTAATTGAAGGGAGTCTGTAATTCTCTCGACTATTTTCCGTCTGCCAGTCAAAACCCCGGCAGCATATAAACACCATAAAGGGCAGTAAAAAATTCTGGGTACGATACCAGCCGCCTCGGCCATACGCCGCACCA
>CAXFCV010000068.1:0-2066 GCA_964000975.1 uncultured Rhodospirillaceae bacterium
AAGTACATTTGCCTTATCAATCGAACAAACGTGGCCATTCCGTTTCTGAGCGAGATCAAACGCTACACGGCCAATACGTTGCACTTCTGCAGTTGTATAGGTTAACGTATTCACGCCTTTGCGACCACCGCCTGGCAGATCCTCCACACCGCGGGGTTCACCAAAGTAAATGCCACCCGTGAGTTCACGGACAATCATCATGTCGAGTCCGCTGACCACCTCTTCTTTGAGGGTCGACGCGCTTGCGAGGGCATCAAACACTAAGGCAGGGCGCAGGTTAGCAAAAAGACCGAGTTCTCTCCGGATGCCCAGCAAGCCGCGCTCAGGCTGGACGTTGAACGGCATAGTCTCCCATTTAGGACCGCCCACAGCGCCCATTAGGACGGCGTCCGAATTTTTGGCCGCCTCTAGTGTATCGTCCGGTAAGGGTCCGCCTGTCGCATCAATGGCGGCGCCGCCAATCAAGCCTTCGGTGATGTCAAAGCTCACCGTGCGGCGATGGTCCATCCAATCAATCACTCGACGGACTTCCGTCATTACTTCCGGACCAATCCCGTCTCCGGGAAGGAACAATAGTTTTTTGTTTGAAGCCACTGTCTTTTTTCCATTTACAAGAATTAGGGAGAGGTCATGTCATTATGACCAGGGTTGAGACGCCTTCTGTTTTTCTTCGAAGGCGTTAATCTGATCCTCTTTTTCGAGGCTGAGACCGATGTCATCCAAACCATTCAGCAGGCAATACTTCTTAAACGGATCAACATCAAATGGAATGACCTCCCCATCAGGGCTTTTGATCTCCTGGTTTTCTAGATCGACCGTTACCGTGGCGTTGGCACCGCGTTCGGCACCCTCCATCAATTTATCCACGTCTTCCTGGGGTAATTTAATGAGTAAGATGCCGTTTTTAAAACTGTTGCTATAGAAGATGTCGGCGAAGTCCGGGGCAATAACACAACGGATGCCGAAATCATCCAGAGCCCAAGGTGCGTGCTCCCGGGATGAGCCACAGCCAAAATTACTTCCGGTCACCAAAATTTCTGCGTCCTTATAAGCGAGTTTGTTGAGAACAAAGTCCTCACGCTCCCCGCCATCTTCGTCATAGCGAAGGGTGTAAAACAGGCTTTTGCCAAGACCTGTCCGTTTAATGGTTTTCAAAAAACGGGCAGGAATGATCATATCCGTATCAACGTTAATCAGCGGAAGCGGCGCAGCGACAGCGGTCAAGGTATCGAATTTTTTCATGATCTCCCTCCTATTCAGCCTCCAGTTCCCTAATGTCCGTCAGATGCCCGGCTATGGCAGCGGCGGCTGCCATAGCCGGGCTGACCAAATGTGTTCTGCCGCCAGGTCCCTGACGGCCCTCAAAGTTTCGATTAGATGTTGAGGCCGACCGTTCACCCGGTATCAGCTTATCCGCGTTCATCGCCAAGCACATGGAGCAGCCCGGTTCGCGCCAATCAAATCCCGCTGCGATAAAAATCTGGTCGAGACCCTCTTGCTCGGCCTGTTCCTTAACAAGACCTGAGCCGGGAACCACCATGGCATCCACGTGATCAGCGACCTTGCGCCCCTTGGCAACTTCCGCCGCCGCCCGCATGTCTTCGATCCGGCTATTTGTGCAGGAGCCGATGAACATCCGGTCAATCTTGATGTCGGTCAGCGGCGTGCCCGGTGTGAGGCCCATATAGGACAATGACCGCTCCATCTTGTTGCGACGGTTGGGATCGCTCTCATTCGCTGGATTAGGAACCACATCGGTAATCGGCAGCACATCCTCGGGACTCGTACCCCAGGTGACCTGTGGCACGATCTCAGCAGCATTCAGAACGATTTCTTCATCGAATGGAGCCCCATCATCCGTCTTGAGCGTTTTCCAGTATTCGACCGCGGACTCCCAGGCGGCGCCCTTTGGGGATTTGGGACGACCTTGAAGATACTCGAATGTCGTCTCGTCGGGCGCCACGATACCAGCGCGCGCACCACCTTCGATCGTCATGTTACAAACCGTCATACGGCCCTCCATAGAGAGGTTACGGATTGCTGCGCCGGCAAATTCGATGACAGAG
>CAXFCV010000069.1:0-7594 GCA_964000975.1 uncultured Rhodospirillaceae bacterium
GAGGGCCAACGCCAGCATCTGGTGGCCCAAGCAGATGCCAAAGACTGGTTTGCCGCTCTCCACCAAGGCTTTGATGGTGGGCACGGCGTAGACGCCCGTGGCCATTGGATCTCCCGGTCCGTTTGACAGAAAAATACCGTCTGGGTTGAGCCCCAAAATATCATCTGCGCTGGTTGATGCGGGAGCAACCGTCACTTTACATCCGAGTGCTGCCAGACTTCGAAGGATATTGCGTTTGGCACCGAAATCCATCGCGACCACGTGATGCTTGGGCTCAACGAGGGTGCTGTAGCCTTCTCCAATTGCCCAAGCAGACTCCGTCCATGAATAGCTGTCCTTGCAAGTGACCTCCCTGGCGAGATCGAGGCCTTCCAGGTTTGGCCAGGCTTGCGCATGTTTGACAGCTTTGGACAGATCAATGATGCCTGCACTGGGATAAATGATGACGCCATTGGCAAAACCCTTATCTCGGATATGCCGGGTTAATTGGCGGGTATCGACCCCCGTGACCGCCGCTATGCCATGGCCCGCAAGCCAGGTATCTAGGTTTTTTGCTGCGCGCCAGTTGGCAGCACCTGTGATGTCAGCGCCGAGTATGCAGCCTTTGACGGCGGGTTTGAGGGTTTCGATATCCTCCTCGTTGGTTCCGACATTTCCAATATGGGGGAACGTAAAGTTGATAATCTGTCCCGCATAAGATGGATCGGTCAGAATTTCCTGATAACCAGTGAGTGCGGTGTTGAAACAAACCTCGCCTGTGGCGTCATTCGCGGATAAACCTTGAGCACCGGCGCCCCGACCCCAAAAGACCGTGCCGTCATCCAGCACCAACGCCGCATTACAATCTTCGGGCTGTTGAGAGCCGAGCATATTTTGATCGGAAGTTTCCAGCATGAGGCTGCAGACCCACCTTTCTTTCTGCGGCCTACCCAGCGGCCGGATAATTGATCATCCACAATACCAAAATCGAATCGATAGCGGACCTCAAGGCTGGAAGCATCTCTTACCGCCAACCCGTCATAGGGTCAAGGAAAAAAAAGAATAAAAATCGTTTAAATACAATTACTTAGAAAAGAGCAACCATTTGACTCTTAAAGGCTTTCAGAGGTAGCCTCCGAGGCTTCCGGTGGTGGAAAGTTAGCTTCTGGTAAAAAGCGACATCCATTGTCGGTTTGTTTCAATTAGAGAGGCCCGACATATGTTGCGTCAGCAATTGAACGATGCCCTTAAAGAGGCCATGAAAGCCCAGCAAGGCCGCGCAGTCTCAACCCTTCGACTTATTCTTGCCGCCCTCAAAGACCGGGATATCGCCAACCGCACTGAAGGTGCTGATGACGACGGTATTAGTGAGGATCAAATCCTCCAGCTTCTCCAGTCCATGATTAAGCAGCGCCGGGATAGCATTGAGGCTTATCTCAAGGGTGGACGCCAGGAATTGGCGGATGGGGAGGCCGAAGAGATTGACATTATTCAGCGATTTTTGCCTGAACAAATGGACGATAAAGCGCTGGCAGAGGCCGTAGAGCAAATTATCGCGGAAGCGGGTGCTTCTAGCATCAAGGACATGGGTAATGTCATGGGGATATTGAGGGGCAAATTTGCCGGCCAAATGGACTTTGGCAAAGCCAGCGCGCTGGTGAAGGCGCGATTGGGATGACCCGCAACCCATGTGGCCCAGCGGCCCCTTCAATGGATCCAGCCTACTTTTCGGTTCAAAATTTAACTTGCCAAGCCACGCGTTAAAGGGTTTGAACCTGGAGAGCTAGAGGGTGCCGGTTTCATTTCTGCTGTCGTTGCACAGGAGCATAGCGGTACAAAAAAATAAGACGCGGCCAAACTTGGCTATCTGAGGTGTTGAGGAGTCCATTTTAGGGCCCGTTTACAGAATGTTGGGACGGCAATGGAAGTTGGCCCCCCGACTGTGGATAACAAGGAACACGGGGATAACGCGAGATTACGCCATACAAGTTTGGTGTGCCTTACTATAATATTAAGTGCCTCACTATAGTGTAAAAAGTGTAAAAATGTGGGGTCAGTCTGCGAGACGGGAGAAATTAAACGGATAATAATGGCATTCTCACCCCAATTTTTAGATGAAGTTAAGGACCGGTCCGGTTTGGTATCGGTGATCGGGCGGCGCGTGCGTCTGCAGAAAAAAGGCCGGGAGTATTTGGGACTCTGCCCCTTTCACAATGAGAAAACGCCCTCTTTTACCGTTAACGAAGACAAAGGTTTTTATCACTGCTTTGGCTGTGGAGAGCACGGCAGCGTCTTTGATTTTGTCATGAAGGTTGAAAACCTCTCCTTTCCGGAAGCTGTCGAGCGCCTCGCTAGTGAGGCCGGCATGGAGATGCCCGTTGATACGCCGGAAGAACGGGAGCGCGCAAAGCGCGCCGCCACACACTATGAAGTGCTTGAGAAAGCCTGTGTATATTACGAAAAGCAGTTGCGCCTGCCCGAGGGTCTGCCGGCGTTAAGCTATCTGCAAAACCGCGGCGTTACGGAAGACGCCATCAGGACTTTTCGGCTCGGCTTTGCTCCGGAAAAACGTAGCGGCCTGAGGGGAGATTTAGCGCAGGAGGGCACTGCGGAGAAATTGATGATCGAGGCCGGTCTCCTAATCCAGCCCGATGACAAAAGCCGCAGTCCCTATGATCGGTTTAGGGGGCGCGTGATGTTTCCTATCATGGACCAGAAAAGTCGCGTGATCGCTTTTGGGGGGCGTATCCTGGGGAATGGTGAGCCGAAATATCTGAATTCACCCGAAACGCCTTTGTTTCACAAAGGTCGGACACTCTATGGGTTGGCCCAGGCGCTAGCGCCTGCGCGCAAAAAACAACAGCTAATTGTGACTGAGGGATACACAGATGTGATTTCCCTCTACCAGGCCGGTCTTGACACCGGGGTGGCGCCGCTGGGCACGGCACTTACAGAGGATCAAATCCAGCTGCTCTGGCGTATCACCCGAGAACCTCATTTGTGTTTCGACGGAGACGCGGCCGGCCAACGAGCGGCAGCGCGAGCGGCGGAGCGTGCACTTCCCCGCCTAAAGGTGGGCCGCAGTCTTCGCTTCGCCATTTTGCCGAAAGGGGAAGATCCGGACAGCTTGATAAAAGCGCACGGGCCAGCGGCCATCCAAGAGCATCTCAATTGCGCAGCTTCCCTGTCTGAGATGGTTTGGCGCCTCGAGACTAGCGGCCATAAACTGGAAACGCCCGAGGAACGGGCCTGGCTGGAGAGCCGCCTTCGGGAGCGTGCGTTTCAAATCCAGGACGAAACAGTCCAGCGGCATTATCTGAGCGACTTCAAGGATCGCCTGTGGAGGCAGTTCCGTCAAAACCGGTCCTTTGGAGTAGGTCGAGCGAGTGGGGGGGGGCGAGACGCGCATCAGCTTGCTGAAAAATCGGGTGCTGCGACCCAGATTGATCGCCGCTATTTAGGCGAAGCTATTCTAGTGTTGACGCTGATCAACCATCCTGCGCTTTTCGATGACGTAGGGGAACAGCTCGGCAGTATCTCGTTTTACGATCCTGAACTTGACAATTTACGCCAGGAAGTACTAAAGACCTTAGCGTCTCCGGAATTTGAGGATCAAGCACTTGATTCTTCGGCTCTCGTAGACCACCTTAAAGAAGCCGGGTTCTCGGCCCTTGTGTGCGGCCATTTGCGCCGACAGGTTGTAAACCATGCCAATTTTGCCCGGTCAGACGAACATTTAGAAGCTGCTAGAATTGGCTGGGGACAGCAATTTAGGATATTCAAGAGGGATCAGTTGCTGGAGGAAATTCGAGCGACGGAACAGCGTTTAAAGCAAAACCTAACTCGCGAAGATTTTGAATTACTGAAAGTTCTCAAACAATCCGCCGCAGAAATCGAGGATGTAGAATCGTCTTTGGGTAATCAGCGCTCAATGGGCGGGAAGCACCGGGACGATACGTCAATGCATTCTGACTCCGGTGTATGATCGGGTTCTACTGTTCGTTGACAGGATCAGCCAGGTTGAGTTTGCCAGCCAGCGCCAGCGTGGTTGACCGGGGAAAAAATAAATAGCCCTTCATGATACATGAAGGATTTGAACTGTTAACGGGGTGAGAGATGGCCACCAAAACTGCGACAGCCGAGAAAAAAGACTCCCAGACGGAGCAGGGCGACAGCCCCCTACTGGATAAGGTGAACGCCGAAGTCAAAAAAATGATGGCGCAGGGCAAAGAGCGTGGCTTCGTTACCTATGATCAGCTTAATGCGGCGTTGCCGCCCGACCAAGTGTCTTCGGAGCAGATAGAGGACACCATGTCTATGTTGTCAGAAGCCGGCATTAATGTCGTCGAAAATGAAGACAGCGATGATAGTGAGGAGGAAAAACCTGAAAAAGAACAGGAGTCCTCCAGCGGCAATGTTGACGAAAACGAAATAGGCCGGAGCGATGACCCTGTCCGCATGTACCTCCGCGAGATGGGTAGTGTTGAACTGCTCTCACGAGAGGGGGAAATAGCCATTGCTAAACGGATCGAAGCCGGGCGGGAAATGATGATCGGGGGGATCGTCGACAGCCCCATGACCATCCGTGCCCTGCTTCAATGGCGAGATGCACTAGATGAAGAGTTAATGTTACTCCGCGATATTATTGATCTGGACGCCACCTATTCCGGCCCGCGCGAGGACGCTACCGCCGGAGGCATCGGCGCGGATGGGTTGCCGATTCCGGGTCCACAGGCAGCGGTACTCAAAGACCAGGAGGCCGAGTCTCAGGAGAAAAAAGAGGTAGATAAGGAATCTTCTGAGGGCGACGGCGGCGAAGAGGACGACTCCAATAGTGACGATGAGGAAGATAGCGAAGAGGATGATGATGAGAACACAGTCTCACTCGCGGTCATGGAGCAGGCGCTCCTGCCGGATATCCTCAGCAAGTTTGACGCTATCAAAAAGACCTACGCCAAGGTTAACCGGGCGCATGCCAAGCGCTTGGTGGTCATTGGCGACGGTGACAAAGTATCCCCGGCAACGGAAAAACGCATTGCGAAGCTGCGTCATGAACTGGTTGAGCTGATGGACGGGATACATCTTAACAACAACCGGATCGATTATCTTGTGGGGCATATGTATGACCTCAACCGTAAACTCATCGGCCTGGAAGGCCGGCTTTTGCGAATGGCCGTTTCAGCCAAGGTAAAACGGGCTGATTTCCTTGAGCAATATTACGGTAACGAGTTGGAACCCAACTGGCTCAGTCGAGTGTCCCGCTTAACTGGCAAGGGTTGGAAAGATTTCATTAAGAAAAACCGAGATGACATAAAAGACATCCGTGCCGAAATTAAAGAGATTGCCAACGAAGTGAGCCTTCCCATTGCGGAATTCCGTCGTATTGTCGCCACCGTGCAAAAAGGCGAAAGGGAGTCCGCTAAGGCCAAGAAGGAAATGATTGAAGCTAACCTCCGGCTAGTAATTTCGATTGCCAAAAAATACACTAACCGGGGCCTTCAATTCCTTGACCTCATTCAGGAGGGGAATATCGGTCTCATGAAGGCGGTGGATAAATTCGAATATCGGCGTGGTTATAAGTTCTCGACGTATGCTACCTGGTGGATCAGGCAGGCCATTACTCGGTCAATTGCGGACCAGGCCCGCACCATCCGTATACCTGTACATATGATCGAAACCATCAACAAACTGGTTAGGACCTCGCGCCAAATGCTGCACGAGATTGGTCGGGAACCGACACCCGACGAGTTGGCCGTTAAACTGGCTATGCCCGTTGACAAAGTGCGGAAGGTTCTCAAGATAGCCAAGGAGCCCATCAGCCTCGAAACTCCTATTGGGGATGAGGAGGACTCTCATCTTGGCGATTTCATTGAGGATAAGAATGCGTTCCAACCATTGGACGCAGCGATTCAAGGTAATCTCCGGGAAACCACGACGCGGGTGCTTGCCAGTCTAACGGCTCGGGAAGAGCGAGTGCTCCGCATGCGGTTTGGCATCGGCATGAACACTGATCACACCCTCGAAGAGGTTGGCCAACAATTCTCGGTCACTCGGGAGCGGATCCGCCAAATTGAAGCCAAGGCTCTAAGAAAACTGAAGCATCCCAGCCGTTCCCGGAAACTGAGGAGTTTCCTGGACCACTAGTCCGTTCAGGTGCTGATGGGTTATTTAAGTTAAGCGCCTGCGGCAAATTGGCCTGACCGTCAGGCGCAGGTTTGGGTGGACCTGTCGTCAGACCGTGAAATACGGTTCACTGAGGCAGTTCGACGTCAGCCGGATTTTTGCAGTTTCTTGCTACAAACTGACCCTTTACTTTCGTGTCTTTGTAACAACGGGCGAGAGAGAACGTATGAAGTTTCAAGACGGCGGCGTAAATACGCATGACAGAACGCGGGCGACAGAGGGCTATACCTTATTTGCACCTGTACGCCATGAAAAAGCGTATCTGATCAATAATGACGGCGATGTGGTCAACCAATGGCAATTAGGTAGGGGTGGCATTAATCGCTGCCAGTTGACGGAGAGGGGTAACTTACTTGTTAACGAGGGGTCCGAAGACGGGCCGCCGCTATATGCTGGGAAGGCCGGTTACTTGCGTGAATATGATTGGGACGGCAATCTGGTGTGGGAGCACCATGACCAGTATCACCATCATGATGGCCGTCGGCTCTCCAACGGCAACAGCATGTATATTGCCTGGGACCCGTTTGACGATGCCTTGGCGGCCCGGGTGCGAGGTGGGCTTCCCGGGACTGAGAAAGACGGCGTCATCTACGGTGACCTGATTAAAGAGATTACACCCGATGGCGAGTTGGTCTGGCAATGGGGTACCCGAGAGATGGAAATCGAAAAATATCCCATCTGTCCACTTTGCCCGCGCGCTGAGTTTGCCCATGCAAATACGTGTTCCCCAATGCCCAACGGTGACGTCATGGTGAGTTTCCGTGTGCTTAACTTATTGATAGTGATTGATAAGGAAACGCGCGAGATTACATGGGAGTATCTGGACCTTAGTCTTGGCCATCAGCATGATTGTCATATGCTCACAAATGGAAATGTATTGGTTTTTGCTAACGGTTTTCATGGGCAGGATGTGAATATGTTCTCTACCGTCCGAGAAATTAACTTTGAGACAAAAGAGACCGTTTGGGAGTTTAGGGCAGACCCAGTTACCAGTTTTTTCTCCGCAAACATCTCAGGGGCGCAACGACTTTGGAACGGTAATACACTGATCTGCGAGGGTAACAAAGGCTGTCTCTTTGAGGTGACACCAGAGGGTGAAATTGTATGGGAATATGTGAACCCTTATTTGTCAGCCCATCCGGCATTCGGCACAACCAATTGGATTTTCCGAGCGTTTCGCTATGCTCCTAATGCACCAGAATTAAAGGGGAGGTTATAGGGCCGAGAGATTTTTTAGAGTGACGGTACGAGCCCACTGCCTCATCCTCAAGTCGCGAGTTCCCTGTGTTCAGTCCTTGATTTGCTCGTGATTTTTTACGACTTCAGTAATGATAAAATTCAGAATTTTCTCAGCGAAATCAGGGTCGAGATCTGATGCCTCGGCGAGCTGACGAAGATGTGCGACCTGAGCAGCCTCCCGGGTTTTATCTGC
>CAXFCV010000070.1:0-7333 GCA_964000975.1 uncultured Rhodospirillaceae bacterium
CTGCTGTCGGAGAAAGTCGCAAAAAACCCGGCCATTCGCCGACGGTGTCGTATGATTGCCCGACGATTTTGCCAAAATCGACTGCTTTGCCATCCCGGAGGCATATTTTTACCGGTTCGTCGCCTGGTTCAAATCCGGTGTCGTAGGGGACAATGGATTTATCCGTCTCGGAAACCAGCCTGTCGAGTAACGCCGGCGCGTAGAACACGTCCGCGTCCATGAATAACACCGGTTGGCCGCCTTTGAGCACGTCCAACGCATGCCACAGGGAGAGGTTGCTGCCCCGATCAAAACGATCATTCTGAATGAAATTGATGTCGAGGTTCGGTTTCAGTTTTGCAACTTCATTCTTGATATCATCTGACTGGTATCCGACGACAACAGTCACCGACGAGATTAATTCCTGGGAGCTAAGAATTTCCAGGTGGCGTTGGAGAAGTGACATGCCGTTAAACCGAAGGAGGCACTTTGGTGGGAAGCTCGTGTCACCCCCGCTGAGACGTTGGCCCATCCCGGCGGCTAAAAGAATGACATTAGGTGAAGATGACGACATCAATTCGTGGACTCTATAGATTAGCCAAGATATCCGTGGCTGCGGAACCAATCGATACTATCCTGGAAAGCGGTAATTGCAGGGCGGGGCGAATATCCTAAATCGTCTTTGGCCTTCTTAGAGCTAAAATACATCGGTTTCCGGGACATGTTAACACCATCAACCGTCGTAAACGGCTCCTTCCCCGTCACCCATTTGGCCCAGGCTTCCGAAATATAGGCCACAGGCAGCACAATGTTATGCGGAACTCGCATCATGGGAGGGCGAACACCAGCAAAATTAGCAATATGGGTGAGTATCTCAAGCAATGTCATGTTCTCGCCGCCCAAAATATATTTTTCGCCGGGTACCCCTTTGTGAAGGGCAAGCCAGTGGCCTTCGGCGACGTCATCGATGTGAACCACGTTTAGGCCCGAGTCAACGTATGCCGGAACTTTGCCTTTCGCCACTTCGACGACAAGCCGACCGGTCGGCGTCGGCTTGATGTCTCCCGGGCCGATGGGGGCTGACGGATTGACGATTTTGACCGGCAGACCCTGCGCCTGATGGATATGCAGAACCTCCTGTTCGGCAAGGAATTTTGATCGTTTGTACAGGCCAATTTTGTCCTCAAGTTTTGAGGGGGTCGCCTCCGTGGCAGGTTCGTCCCCTGTTGCTCTACCGAGCGCAGCCACGCTGCTGGTATAGACGATGTTTGAAACGCCAGCCTCACCTGCGGCCGACAAGACATTGGCCGTGCCCGTTATGTTTGAAGCGATCATACTGCTCGGGTCGGCCGTCCAAAGTCGGTATTCTGCTGCAGTATGGATGAGTGCGTCACAGTCTCTCAAGGCATGCCGAAGAGATGTTTTATCTCTCAGATCACCCACAGAGATTTCAGTGTCAAAGTTCCTGAGGAGCGCTCTGTCGCTGGTTTCACGCACCAGGACCCGAATTGAGAGGTCCTCACGTGACAAGCGGCGCAATATCGCCGCTCCAATAAAGCCAGTTGCTCCCGTCAAAAGAACCTTCACAAATTTTCTATCCATTATTAGTCTTGTGTCGGCCATAATCACATTAACGATTACTTTAAAGCAATTAATTTGACACTTTCTCACGTGATCGTCATTTTGGAGATTAATCTAAATATAATGAGCAGAAGAGTGGAAAAACCAAAACGTCAGTTAGATATCTTCCTGGCCCAGCCGCGCGGTTTTTGCGCTGGTGTTGAGCGTGCGATTGAGATTGTTGAGGAAGCCCTGAAAATTTACGGCGCTCCAGTATATGTACGCCACGAAATTGTCCATAATAAGCGAGTAGTCGAATCACTCCGGAAAAAAGGTGCAGTTTTTGTGGAAGAGGTATGTGACATCCCGGACGGAGGAGTTACGATATTTAGCGCTCATGGCATATCCGAAAACGTTGAGAGTCAGGCTCGCTTGAGAAGTCTCCCCGTAATTGACGCTACCTGTCCCCTCGTGTCCAAAGTGCACAAGGAGGGACAAGCCCATGCATCAAAGAACAGAGACGTGATTTTGATAGGACACTCAGGTCACCCTGAAGTCGAGGGAACCATGGGCCGCATCAAGGGTGGGGTGCATCTCGTAACGAGTGTGGAAGATGTCACTCGACTTTGCGTTCGGGACGAAAGCCAAGTAGCCTACGTCACGCAGACAACGTTGAGTGTTGATGACACTCGAGAGATTATTGCGGCTCTCATTTCACGGTTTCCAGAGATCCAGGGGCCTGATGTCAAAGATATCTGTTACGCCACTCAAAATAGGCAACAGGCTGTTCGCAATATCGTGCCCGATGTTGATGTAATGCTCGTAGTCGGTGCCCAAAATAGTTCAAATTCTAATAGGTTAAAAGAGATCGGAGATGAGCTAGGCGTTCCTTCATATCTAATTGATGATGCGAATGGGCTCAACCTTGCGTGGCTTGATCAGGCAAAAACGATTGGCTTGTCGGCGGGGGCATCTGCTCCGGAAGAATTATTAGATGAGGTGATTGAGAGGTTGGAGCAGAATTTCGAGATCAAAGTTAGAAAGTTTGAGGGTGTTACAGAAAACGTTAAGTTTAAACTTCCGCCCGAGATAACAGAAGCTAGCTCGGACACCGTGATATTTACGGCTGGTGGTTAAAGAATGGCTGTCCCTATGATACAGCAGGCCCGAGTAGGTGCTTATGTTTTAAAGCAATGGATTAAGGGCACTGAACGCTATCCATTAGTTTTGATGCTAGAACCCTTGTTTCGGTGCAACCTCGCTTGCCCTGGTTGCGGCAAGATTGATTATGAAGATAGTATCTTGAATAAACGCCTATCGGCAGCGGAGTGTCTCGCGGCCGTTGATGAATGTGGTGCGCCGGTGGTATCGATCCCCGGAGGGGAACCCCTAATCCATAACGAAATCGCAGAAATCGTTGAAGGCATTATTTCTCGTAAGAAATTTGTCTACCTGTGCACAAATGCGCTATTGCTTCAGAAGCGTCTTCACTTATTTAAACCGACACCGTATCTCACTTTTTCCGTACATTTAGACGGTCTTGAATCGCACCATGATCATGCAGTTAATCGAAAAGGCGTATTTCAGAGAGCTGTCGCCGCGATTCGAGAAGCGAAAAAACGGGGCTTCAGAGTAAATGTCAATTGCACCCTGTTTGATCAAATGACTGTTGAAGAGACCATAAAGTTTTTTGATTTTGCAATTCATGATCTGGGCGTTGAAGGGATTACGGTCTCGCCGGGATATGCATATGAGCGCGCGCCTAACCAGGATCATTTTTTGAATAGGGAAAAAACCAAAAAGCTGTTTAGAGATGTGTTTCGACGGGGCAAAGATAATAAGTGGCGGTTCAGTCAATCTAGCTTGTTTCTTGATTTTCTCGCTGGTAATCAAAGCTACAAGTGTACCCCTTGGGGAAATCCGACTAGGAATATTTTTGGATGGCAGAGGCCCTGTTACTTGCTCTCAGAAGGCTATGCCCCGAGTTTTCAGGCGTTGATGACCGAAACCGACTGGGCAGCATACGGGACAGGAAATTATGAAAAATGTGCTGACTGCATGGTGCATTGCGGATACGAGCCCACAGCGGTTACAGATACGATCAAGCACCCGTTGAAGGCGCTCAAAGTATTTTTCAAGGGCATTGAGACGAACGCAGCCATGGCGGAAGAAATCCCCCTGGAAAATCAGCGGCCCGCAGAATATGTCTTTGAGAGTGTGGTGCAGAGCGCAGCGTCAGATTTATCGACCACTGACACGGATCTGGGCCAAGAGAGGGGCCACGCAGCGTAATGAGTGATCTGCCATTTTTTGGGCTTTAGCTAAACCACCATACTTAGGTAACTCCATCGGATTCTTCAAAATTTCCCAGAGAGCGTTTATGCCGCGAATGGCACCGCGTTCATCAACCATTTCAGATATCCTGTCAGGCAGGGATACGTCTGCGATATCCACTATTGCCCGGACAATAAGGAATGAACGATCGTGCCTCTGTGCCGCGCAACCGATTGCGAAACTCTCCATATCCATCGCGTCCCATCCACCTTTTAGCCGCAGGTGCGATTTTTGCGACTCTGTCTTCACAATCGATGGAGCGGCATAGAAAAGGGATAAACGGGCACCGATGCCTTTTATTTTTTCTAACTCCGATATCAACAGCTTGAGCGCGTCGCCATCGGTTTCAATGGTGGTTTTTTCATTTGAAACAGAGAGCCCGAACAGAAGGTCGCCGGCGCGGAGTGTGGGGTCCAGGGCACCAGCATATCCATAACTCACCAACATATCGCATCCAGCTTCAATTGCTTGGCTGGAGGCCCTGGCCGCGGCTACTGAACCTGTTCCTGACACAAAGTTTAGGACTTCGGTGTATTTGGGGGATCGGCTTAGGCAATCCGCTTCGCTCTGGAGGGCGGTGATGATACCAATGTGTGCCAATTAGAGACCAAATTCTGGTGCGAGAGAGTTAGAATTTACTAGGCGCTTGTATCGCGCAAGGGCCATAAGCGGAAAGTAATCACTGTACCCATGATATTTGAGATAAAAAACCCGAGGAAATCCAACCGCGTTGAAGAATGGATCTTTCCAGCCCTCTGATACATCAAATTGATCCAGAAGATACTGGATCCCCCGAGCAGCTTCTGCACTCTGTATTTCTCCTGCTGCCATGAGAGCTAAAAGTGCCCAGGCCGTCTGTGAGGGCATGGAGCCTTTGACCGCGTTTTTTCGATGTTCCCAGTATGTGGCGCAGTCCTCGCCCCACCCCCCGTCGTCCCGTTGACTCGCTTTTAACCAGTCCACCGCTTTTCGGATATAGGGTTGCGCCATTTCTTCGTTCGCAGCGTTGAGAGCACACAGCACGGACCATGTACCGTATATGTAATTGGTGCCCCACCGGCCAAACCAGGAGCCATCTTCTTCCTGCTCAGACTTTAGAAAGGCGATGCCACGCTTAATGTTCAAAATATTTTTATCCTGATTCACCTGGGATAGAAACCCAATGCACCTAGCGGTTACATCTGACGTCGGCGGGTCTAGCAACGCCCCGTGATCTGCAAATGGCATGTTATCCAGGAGATAGTATTCGTTCTCGGCATCAAAAGCCGCCCAGCCGCCATTGGCGCTCTGCATGCCCGCAATCCACTCCTCTGCTCGCGCGATGGCGTCGCTATACCTTTTTGGTTCGCTCCGATGCATGGCCATGGCGACGACGGCTGTATCATCCACGTCTGGGTAGTGGTCATTTTTATACTGAAAGGCCCAGCCTCCGGGTCGAAGAGATTTACGTTTTTGGGCCCAATCGCCGACGGTGTCTAGAATTTGTAAGTTTTTCAACCAATCCAGCGATGGGCGAACCACTTCCTTATCGTCGGGAACGGCTTCTAGAACTGCATGTGCCGCTAATCCTGTATCCCAAACTGGGGATAGGCAAGGTTGGCAATAGGCGTCGTGTTTTGTTTCTACGATTAGACTATCAATCGCCTTTCTTGCTAACATAACACGCGGATCGTCCTTTCGGTATCCCAGGCAACTGAAAACCATTAAGGCATTTGCCATCGCGGGGAAAATCCCCCCCAGGCCATCCTCGCCATTGAGCCGTTGTTCCACAAAAGAGAGCGCAGATTGAATGGCCCGGTTGGTCAGAAAGGATGGGATCAAGGGTTCAAGTGGACGAAAAATCCGATCCATGGCAAGCATGATGCCGCCGATCCAACTTCCAGTTGGATTGGTCAGCCGATAATTTTCTCGATAGGGCGCTTTATGGAACAGTTCATCAATGCTGATCCCTCGGGGATTCTCAGCCACGGGTTTTCTTGCCGTCAAAATAAGCAGTGGCACGGTAACTGTTCGCGTCCAATACGAAACTTTATTGACGTGAATGGGGAACCAGTTGGGGGCTAGGAGAATTTCCACGCGACTGACGGGCGCAGCACGCCATGGAATTTGCTTAAAGAGCGCCAGGGTTATTCGGGTAAATACATTGCAATTCACTGCGCCACCGTGGGCTAAAATTGCCTCTCTGGCACGCTGCATATGGGTTGACTCAATATCATCACCGGCCAGTTTAAGCGCGAAATAGGCTTTTACCGACGCACTGGTATTAAAATCGCCGCCGGTATAGAGCGGCCACCCGCCATCGCGGCTTTGCACTCTGCGGATATAATTTGCAAGTTTCGCTTCTAAATCATCATTAATCTCGCCCAAAAAGTGATTGAGGAGAATGTACTCGGCCGGGATAGTAACGTCAGCCTCTAGTTCATAAGCCCAATGTCCGTTGCTGTGCCGCCGTGAGAGCAAGCGCTTTGACGCAGCCTGCAAGGTGCGATCAAGGATCTCTTCCTGTGAGCCTCCAGACTTCATAGATTAATCGCCCTTCAGCCCAGCCAACATTGCCGAGCCTTTGGTCTCCAGAGAAATACTGAGTGGATGGGGAGTGCCCCACCAGGTAGTGTTTGTCCATCTACCAGATTGCCTTGTCAAGTATTGAACGGAAATCAGCCCAAAGACGATTTCAAAATCAGAAATCCCTTTTCCAATTTTGTTAAACTAACGTCTCGGTGAAGCCGTTCCCACCCGCGATTATGCAATTTTTCGTATATCCTTTTATAGATGTTCATCATAATTCGCGGAGCCAGCGTTTTTTTGGCGCCAATTTTTTTCAACATAGTTTGTGCAGCGTTGAATTGATGGTTTGCAATCTCAGATATCTCTGCACATGTGTCTGCAACGGCTGGATCATCTGTTGCCAAGATAGGGAGCCCGCCAGCATACCCGTTTTTAACCAATAATTCCTCTGGCAAATACACGTGGGTGCGTTTGGCATCTTCGGCGACATCACGCAGGATATTCGTGAGTTGAAGGGCTTCCCCCAGTGATTTCGCGAGATCATCCCCGTCCTTTGGGGGGATGCCGCAAATCGCGTTTGATATCCGCCCCACCGCACAGGCCACCCGATCGCAGTAGAGCTCTAATTCCGCCCGATCGGTAATCTGGAAATGCCGGGGGGCATCCATTTCCATCCCATCAATAACAGCTAAAAAATCTTCTTTTAGGGGCTGGTGTCGGGGAATAATAGATTGTAAGGCAGCCCCGATAACACTCTCTGGTTTGCCCGTGTAAACTTGGTCTATTTCTCTCCGCCATTTGCTCAGTTCTTCCCGTTTCTTAATCTCAGGGTCCTGGCCATCAGCGATATCATCCACTTCCCGGCAAAATGCATAGACGGCATACATGGCGCGTCGCTTCTCCGCGTCGAGAAGACGCATGGCCCAGTAAAACGAACTGCCGGCCTCCCGGA
>CAXFCV010000071.1:0-3698 GCA_964000975.1 uncultured Rhodospirillaceae bacterium
AGGAACATATCATTGAGCTGGACATGCTGTATGTCGGTCAAACCCACACCGTCTCCGTTCGCCTTCCCGTGCAAGCTGCTGATTTGGAGACGACCTTGCGAAGCGAACTGATCCTGGAGGCCTTTGAAGCCACCTACCAGAATGCCTACGGTCGTTTGCTAGTCGGGTTGCCTGTTCGGATCATGAATTTAAAAATCGCTGTAATCGGCAAACGGCCGAAATTTGACCTCTCGGTCCTAGGACCCTCCAGTACCGCCTCGGTCGACGCGGCTAAGACAGGTGAACGAGAGATTTGGGTTGAGGGGGCATGGTGCACAGCGACGGTCTATCAGCGCCTCGAACTGCCCGAAAGCGCCCAAGTCCCCGGTCCCGCACTTCTTGAACAACCAGACACCACGATCTTTATCGACCCTGACCTGGAAGGTAACGTGGATCGATTTGGCAATCTTGTTATTTCCAGGAAAACGTAATGAACTGGGACACTACGGCGCTAATGTTTTTGGATATGCAGAACGACTTTCTGCATGCTGATGGTGCCTATGCGCGAGGTGGGGCGACATCGGACCACCTCGCCGTTCTACCCGCCCGACTAGAGCCTTTGGCCGATCATGTGCGCAAAAAGGGCGGATGGATTGTATCCACACATTTTACGCTTATTCCGGGAAAGGGTGGAGACCCGTTTATATCGGATCATCTGAAAAAACTCCGCCCATTCCTCGGGAAAGGGGATTTCGCGCCGGGCAGTTGGGGGCATGCTCTTTTAGATGATCTGGCACCAGCGGACCTGTCTGTGGATAAGGTTGCGTATTCCGCATTTTACATGAGCCGGCTGGAATGGGCGCTACGTGCCGCTGGTATCAAGCACATTATTGGTGCCGGCATCGTCACAAACGGCGGTGTAACGTCCACGATTCGGGATGCCCATGTCCACGGATATGAGAGCACCGTGCTTGAAGATGGCTGTGCTGCTTTTGATACCCAGGTTCATAAAACAAGCATCGATGCATTGCGAAGCGTGGCGGCTATCGCCACCATTTCAGATATATTGAAGGAATAACTCCATGACCCATAACGCCTATCCTCACCTGTTCGGCCAAACAACTCTCGGATCAGTTCCGATGAGAAATCGAACCTGTGTTGCGCCAATGACCCGCATCAGCGCGACCGAGGACGGTGTGCCAACGGATATTATGATTGATCATTATCAAACCTACGCGAGAGGCGGGTGGGGCCTCGTTTTCACAGAGGGCACCTATGTCGACGAGGCCCATTCACAGGGCTACGTAAACCAGCCCGGTATTGCCAACGAAGATCATGCTGCTGGATGGCGACGAGTGGTGGATGCGGTTCACGCCGAAAATACGCCGATTTTTCAGCAGTTCATTCATGCAGGTGGTCTGATCCAGCACAACCGTTATGAACAAACTGGAGTTGCGCCGTCCCGAGTTGATCAGCTAGGGCAAATGATGCCACATTATTACGGCGAGGGTCCCTTTCCTGAACCCCGGGAAATCACCAAAGATGAGATGAAAGAAGTTGCTTCAAGCTTTGCGGCGGCCGCCCGTCGCGCTGTTGATGCGGGATTTGACGGCGTCGAAATCCACGGCGCCAACGGCTACCTGCTGGACCAGTTCCTAACCACTTTTGCTAATGTCCGGACCGATGAATACGGGGGCTCCACCGAGAACCGCATCCGCTTTCATTGCGAGGTGCTAGCCGCTGTTCTAGACGCCGTGGGATCTCGGATACCGGTGGGCATTCGTATTTCCCAAACCAAAGTAAATAACTTCGACTACCAATGGCCGGGTAAAGCTGATGACGCGCGTATTATTTTTAGCGCCCTCAAAGCAATTGGCCCAACCTACATCCACGTAAGTACCCACAAAGGACTTGAAGAAGTGTGGAACTCCGGCCGGAACCTAGCAGACTGGGCAAAGGAAATCTGGGGTGGACCAACGATCGCGTGTGGGGGACTTCAAGATGCTGCCCGAGCAGATTTACTTATTGCTGATGGTCACGCGGATTTCTGTGCCATTGGCAAAGGGGCGCTAGCTGATCCAGCCTGGCCAGAAAAAATTTTAGCAGGCGACGAACCTATTGCGTTTAATCCCGGCATGATTAAACCTCACGCAACCCTCCAGAATACTCTTGATTGGCGTGCCGCTAATTAGCAAACAACCAGAGATTGTCTCTTCACATACACCAAACAAAAATGACCTATCGGGTTTAATTTTAGGTCCGCACTGCCTAAGTTGTAGGAGAGACTTTTGTCTTTTCTGCAGTCACTTTAACGGGTCACTTTTTTCTACAGTACATAGCTAGACTGAATGAATTTATGAGACGTCAATCTTACTTTGGAAGTTTGCCATGGGAATAGTTGCAATAGGTCAAGCCGTGCCTCGGCACGAGGATCCAACCCTCTTGAAGGGAGAAGGAAGCTATACGGGGGACGTGTCTCTCCCAAATCAAGCATACGGTTATGTTTTGCGCTCTCCGCATGCCCACGCAACGCTCGTTAGTATTGAGACCAAAGCTGCTAAGGCTGCTGCTGGTGTTATTGACGTGTTTACAGGGGCGGATTGTAAGACAGACGGCATCGGAAAACTGCCCACGGTGCAAATGCCTGCACCAAATTTTGATTTCGACAGTCATGTTCGTCCAGACCGATACGCGCTCGCGACGGATAAGGTCCATTTTGTGGGCGAGGAAGTCGCCTTTGTAGTGGCAGAGACACTTGCGCTAGCTAGAGATGCCGCAGAGCTTATAGAGGTAAATTACGAACCTCTACCCGCAGTAACAAACGCTACCGAGGCGATGCAGGACGGTGCGCCACAAATCTGGCCCGACAACCCTGGCAACGTGTGTTTTGAGAGTGAGTTGGGCGATAAAGCTGCAACTGATGTGGCATTTGAAAAAGCTACACACATTATAAAACAGCGCATGGTCGTTAATCGGTCTTCAGCTAACTCGATGGAAACGAGAGGGACCAATGCTGACTTCGACCCTGTATCCGGACGCTGCACCGTCTATGTGGGCGTGCAGGGCGTGTTTGGCATGCGTAATACCCTGGCTAATGCAATTTTCGATGATGAGATCGAAAATTTTCGCGTGGTTACCGGTCACATCGGAGGCAGTTTTGGCATGAAAAATTTTTATGCTGAAACAATAATGACCATTTGGGCATCTCGTAAACTAAAACGCCCCGTAAAATGGGAAAATGATCGAGAAGAGTCGCTATTATCAGACTACCATGGCCGGGACAAAGTGGCCGATCTGGAATTAGCACTGGATGCTGATGGCACCTTTCTTGGCATCAGAGCCAATATTATTGCCAACATGGGGGCATATCTCTCACCACTATTCGTTGCTCACACTCTGCTAAGTAATGGTGGCATTATTGGGGTGTACAAGACCCCAACCGCCTACCTAAAGATCAGCGCCATACACACAAATACAGGGTCTACAAATCCCTACCGAGGTTCCAATCGGCCTGATGTGGCTTATTATATAGAGCGCCTCATTGATGTGGCAGCGGCGGAAATTAATATTGACCGTATGGAGCTCCGGCGCCGGAACATTATCCCAGATGATGCCTTCCCCTATCAGGGTCCTCTCGGCATCAATTATGACTGCGGTAACTTCGCCCTCGACTTTGAAGAAGCGCTTCGCCTAATTGATGCTGAAGGCTTCGTCGCGCG
>CAXFCV010000072.1:0-3331 GCA_964000975.1 uncultured Rhodospirillaceae bacterium
CCGCAAAAAAATTTTACGATAGTCAGGAGTATGCCCCACTCCTTGCCATGCGCCTGGCAAGCGCCCAAACAACTCTCGCTCTTGTAGAGGGATTATAACGCTAAATTTGATTGATTTTCGCTGCCAAAATAAAATCATTTTCGTGCAGTCCATTAATTTCGTGGCTAAAGATCGTAATCTCCACATAACCCCATCCAAACCTAACATCAGGATGGTGACCCTCCTGTTCCGCAAGTGCACCAACCATATTTACGAATGCCAGCGAGAGGGCAAAATCGCCAAATTCAAAACGACGAAAAATATGGTGGGCATCTCCCTCAAGGGTCCAACCCGCCGCTTGGGTCAAGAGCTTTTCAGCCCCTTCTCTCGGTAATGGCGGTATACCGCCCCTGCAGGGGGCACAAATCTTGGCCGTTAAATCCTCAGACATTATTCCTCCATCTGTCTCATATTGCGTCGATTGCTACAACTTGTCGCGTTGTCTATGGTCAATAACCTACAATCTCAGGGAACGGGCGCAAGCCCGCATGACTAAATGACAGAAGCCTATATTTGTGATGCCATCAGAACACCCATTGGCCGGTATGGTGGCGCGCTCTCCTCCGTCCGAGCAGATGACCTTGCGGCGATCCCGCTCACCAGTTTGATGGAACGGAACAATACCATCGATTGGGAGGCCCTCGATGACGTAATATATGGGTGCGTGAACCAGGCTGGAGAAGACAATCGTAATGTGGCCCGCATGGCTCTATTGCTGGCCGGTTTGCCTGACGCAGCTCCCGGCGTCACCGTGAACCGGCTTTGCGGATCCGGAATGCACGCCGTCGGCAGCGCGGCGCAGGCCATCCGGACGGGGGATGCAGATCTGATCTTGGCTGGCGGCGTGGAGAGCATGTCCCGCTCACCTTTCGTCATGCCCAAAGCGTCAACCGCGTTCTCCCGAAATGCGGAAATTCATGATACGACCATCGGATGGCGTTTCGTAAATCCAAAGATGAAGCAGCTTTACGGCACTGACTCCATGGGGGAAACCGCCGAGAATGTGGCAGAAGATCATAGAATCAACCGCGCAGACCAAGACGCCTTCGCGGCGGCAAGCCAAGCGAAGACTGCAGCAGCGCAGCAAGACGGGCGGCTGGCTGAGGAAATCATTCCTGTGGCCATTCCTCAGCGTAAAGGGGACAACATTGTTGTGGATCGGGATGAACATCCTCGCTCCGGCACGACCGTTGAAAAATTATCCGGGCTGAAAGCCGCCTTCAGAGAGGGGGGAACGGTCACTGCTGGTAATTCCTCCGGTGTAAATGACGGCGCCTGTGCTTTACTCATCGCATCGGAGAGTGCTGTAAAGACTTATAGCCTGACCCCCCGTGCCCGCATTCTAGGAATGGCCAGTGCCGGCGTGCCACCCCGCGTGATGGGTATTGGCCCCGTCCCAGCAACTGAAAAACTGTTATCGAAATTACGACTCACCACGGATGATTTCGACGTCATCGAATTGAATGAAGCTTTTGCCGCTCAGTCTCTTGCTGTCTTGCGAGGGCTGAACATTAACGATCTGGATGATCGGGTTAATCCCCAGGGCGGCGCCATCGCCCTCGGCCACCCGCTCGGCGCGAGTGGCGCACGGCTTCTCACGACAGCCATGTACCAGTTGCATCGGACAGGTGGAACACGGGCGCTATGCACCATGTGCGTGGGCGTCGGCCAAGGCATTTCAACGGTCATAGAGAAACTTTAATCTTAGCAGATGACCAAACCCCATATCTTGGTCAATTGTCCAGTCAGCAGCCTTAACAAAGATATCTGGCCGGAGAGGTTTATCCCCCATTATGTCGACGATGAGACCGACCTGTCCGGGCTGTTGTCTGACGTCGGGGAACTTATTACGGCCATGATCACGGATGGTCCCCGCAGTGTCGATAAAGGGTATCTGGATGCCCTTCCTTCGTTGAAGCTCATTGTCTGTCTAGGCGTTGGCATTGATAAAATTGACGTCGATGAGGCCGGCCGGCGGGGAATCGCAATCACAAACGGTAGCGGAACCAACGCCCCCAGCGTCGCAGACCATGTTTTCGCGCTGATGCTGGCAGTCGCCCGCCAGATCCTTACCAATGACCAGAGCATGCGACAACATGGGGCAGATGAGGAGTGTCCTAAAGTCCCATCTGGAACAATATACGGCAAGAAGCTGGGCATTCTCGGGCTCGGCGCGATCGGCATGGAGGTTGCTAAACGGGCCGAGGCCTTCGATATGAAGGTGTTCTATCACAACAGAAGCCAACGAGAGGATGTCAACTACACCTACTGTGGCTCTGCGATGGAACTTGCCGGTGAGGTCGATTTTCTATGCGTTTCCTGTCCAGGCGGAGCGGAAACTCATCATCTTGTGAATACCGGCGTGTTATCAGCGCTTGGCCCAGATGGTGTCCTTATCAACGTCGCGCGCGGCTCCATCGTTGACACTAATGCTCTAGTCGATGCCTTGCAAAATTGTGATATCCGAGGCGCGGGTCTGGACGTAGTCGGGGGGAATGACGCCACGCGTCAACCCTTATGCGAGATGGCAAATGTCGTCATGACACCGCACCTCGCAGGCAACACAACCGAGGCGTGGGATCTTAAAAATGATTTGGCCGATCGCGTTTTAGCGGCATTCTTGAGCGGCGAGGAACTCCCTAACCGCGTTCTCTGACAGGATGTTCAACCCAGACATCACCCTTGACCGTCTCTCAGTTTTATCCCACTCTCAAATACGAACAGGGACGGCTATAGAAAAAACAAATTGCCGTAGATAAGATGTTTTCAAGACTGAGCCAGCGGCGAACTAGCCCCCATCCTTATCAGCCATTTATAAAATGGGTTATAAAACCATGAGCGCCAAATTTGCCATCGTCGGCTCTGGGCCCGCCGGCATGTACGCCGCGGACGCCTTGCTTAAAAGTTTACCTGACTGCCACGTTGATGTGTTTGAAAAATATCCCGCGCCTTACGGCCTCATTCGTTATGGCGTAGCTCCGGATCACTATAAAACACGCAACACCTCGCGCCAATTCGCCCGCACATTCGACGAGGCCGCCGTTGGATATTATGGTAATGTTGAGATTGGCAAAGACATTTCGCTGGATGAGTTGAAAGAACATTACGACGCTGTCGTCCTCGCTATGGGCGCTTACAACGACCGCAAACTTGGTATAGAGGGGGAAGACTTAGACGGTGTCTACGGCGCCTGCGCATTCGTCGGCTGGTACAACGGACATCCTGACTACCGTGATCTCAATCCACGGCTGGACCAGGATGGTGTGGCTGTTATCGGAATCGGTAACGTTGC
>CAXFCV010000073.1:0-4657 GCA_964000975.1 uncultured Rhodospirillaceae bacterium
GGCTATGACGGGCGCACCTGCGTTCACCCGGGCCAAGTTGACCCAGCGCGGGAAATCTATTCCATCTCAGACGTGCAAAAGACCTACTATAAAAAGGTTGTGGCCGAATTCGAGGTGGCACTGGAAGAGGGCGCGGCTTCCATCAAAGTTGACGGCAAAATGGTTGATAACGCTATGTATGTTCAGGCCAGGGCCGTTCTTGATAGATTCGGGGTCTAAAAATCAGACGTCCTCATCCCAAAATATAGGCGACAGACTCATACGGTCTTGGCAAAAAAGAGGCGCAACGGCAGCACGGGCGCCCTAGATATTCTGCTATGGAACGATCTCGCGCCGCAAATCATGCCCGTCCGGCAATCCCTTCTCTAAGACATCCGCAATCCAATCGGCAATGCCCGGGTAAATATCTGCAGCGACTTCGCCCATGGGATGGAAGACATCCTCGTACATCCATAATTCTTTCGGACCGTTGAGCCGGTCCAACCAGGCGTGAACATCCTCTGGCGGTGTAAGCTCGTCCATTTCACCGGCGACTAACAGATACGCGCATTTGAGAGCATCCCCAGATGCCATGAAATTCTCGTCCATGGCGTCGGCAAATTTATCAAACTCGGCCTCGTCGGAAATATCGGTCATATACATATAGATGCGTTTAAAGTTCGGTTGAGCTTGATTAAAGATCACATCAGTTGGGCCCACATTAGCCATCTGACCGACGACCGCTTTTACCCGATCATCATAGGCTCCGATCTCAACGGAATAACGACTGCCCATGCTCGTGCCAAAGACAGCTATCTTATCCGAGTCCACATCATCCCGCTTGACCAGCTCGTCAATGACCGCCTTTCCGGCGCGGGCATAGTTGCCAACTTCCTGCCATACTTCATTGATGTTGCATTCCCCTTGGCCCGGGCCGTCCATAACACAGATGTTCATTCCGCGCCGCGTAAATTCGTTGTTATAAGGGTTGGGGGAATCCTCTTTGATAGCGTCCATTCCGGGCAAATATAGAACCGTCGGCTTTGGTCCCTCACCGGCTGCTTTATGAAACAGCGCGTAGACATTTTTGCCATTTTCAAATGGGATCACCATCCGGGTGATCTCCCCGCCCATCAAATCGATAAATTTGTCATAATTTTCCACCACGGCAGCGTGATAGGCATTTTTCTTGGCGTTTCCTTTAACCGGGATCAAGTGTTGGGCACGGCCATAATACAGCGCTGCTCGATGATAATGTTGTGCGGCTGTCACCTTATGGCCAGCAGTCATAGCCTCCTCAGCCAGTTCTTTTTGCCTATCAGCACCTTTGGCCCAGGCACGTGGGAAAGCGCGCCGGCCCGTGACTGCACGGAAGATCCGCTCCATGTCACCATATTTGAACCCCCGCTCTAGACGAATACCCATTATGCCGGGGTGGAGAATATCCTCATTATCTGTAAGCTGAATGAAGTTATCGAAAATCCAGTTTTGAGATGCTCGGGCTGCTTGGCGACGCATTGTTCCCTCCCTTAATACAGACAAAATTTATGGGGCGGCAGGCTGGTCTTTACCGCCCATCTGATAGATGAACATGGCGCCCATAACCAACGCGCCAAGGGCATACATATGGTAATTAAAACCTTCTTCGGACCCTACAATCCAGGCAATGAGCTCGCCGGTTGGCATGAGCAGACATAGGGCGCAGAAAAGCCAAATGAGCCTCTCGAAGGGCACCGGCCGACCTATTCCCCAACCATCCAAGAATTTAGCCCAGCAAAATACTCCAGCGGTAATCGCAGCCACTGAAATACTGATATCCAGAAGGGTACTATCCAGCAGAAGCGGGGTGTAGACGAACAGAAACGGCGTGATTAGAATCATGGAGGCTTGCTTAAGAGCCTGATTGCCCGTCTTTACAGGATCCGAAAGGGCAATTGAGCTTGCCGCATATGCTGCGAGCGCCACGGGCGGAGTTACTGCACTAACCACTGCCACCCAGTAGCTGATCATATGGGCAGCGATAGGAGGCACCCCAAGTTCCGCGAGAGCACCGACCGCGAAAATCGCTAAGATTACATAACTCGCAACAATGGGTAAGCCCATTCCTACGATATAACCGGCCACGATCACCCAAAAAATGGTTAATGGTAACAGGCCAAAGCTGGCATCTACCAGCAACTGAGATACCCGACCCGGGAGATCAGATTGCGTGGCAGCAGAGAGCAAGATGCCCAAAACACCGGCGATGCAACTGACAACCAGCGTATTTTTCGCGCCCGCTTCAAGGGACACCCAAATGGTTCGGACGAGTTCCTTGAATACATCCAGAAGGCCTGTGATCTTTAATGCTGAATTATCGTAACCGACACCCGCATTTGTAATTTCTTTTCGGGCGTGCGCTGGATCATCGCTCCGTCCGATAAATAGGATTTCGCCGAGCTTCAAAAGGATAAAGGTCAACAGCACCCAGTAGCCTGCATCACCAATACCAATTCCCACATCAGCATAGACAAACCACATGAAAGGTGCGCCAACTTTTTCACCGAATAGGTAGACAAGCACGCCAACAAGGAGACTTATCATCAAGTACGGCCTCCAGGATGTATTAGCGACCCGCGTCGGAATCATTACCAATAAGTCCGTAGTTTTTAGCATGATTATGAGAATGATAGTTTTGGCCGCCGCCAAGAACGCGGAATCTCCAATCACTAAAAAGAATATCATCGCGGGGATGGGCAGCAGCAGATGCAACCTCGGCAAAATGCCGTCCCAAGACGGTAGTTCCGATGCTGGAACCCCATGCAATTTGTCGCGCCTTGCCCGGAAATATACGATCAGGCCCACTGAGAGATAGTATAAGAGGGCAGGGATGGCGGCAATTTTGACTATATCGAAATAACTGGTTTCCGTTAGCTCGGCCAACAGGAAGGCACCCGCTCCCATAATCGGCGGCATATAAGCGCCTCCAGTCGACGCTGCTGCTTCCACGCCGCCAGCAAATTCAGGGCGGTAGCCGACCCGTTTCATCAGAGGAATGGTAAAAGTCCCGGTGGTCATAACATTTGCCACACCACTGCCCGAAATCATCCCAAAGAAGCCACTGCTGATAACAGCAGCAAGTCCAGGTCCACCTGTTTTCTGACCCGTTAAGCGATAAGTAGTATTGATAATCAAGGCGCCAAGACCGGTTTTCTCAAGGAAAGCGCCCAGAATTACGAAGATAACGATAAAAGTGGCAAAAACCTCAACGATGAGACCTAACATACCCTCTGTCGATAACATGAGAAATTCAAGAACCCGGGCCGTGCGATTGCCAGGATGCTCCAGAATGCCGGGCAGGCTCTGGGCGATGGGTTCAAATGAATAAATGAAAAATAAAAATCCCAAGAGCGGAATGAGAGGCCCAACAATTCGACGCGCAATCTCAAAACTGACCCCAGCCATCATGGTGCCAAAAATAACCAGCTCTGCTGGCACCCGACCACCCATATTCGTCTGAAGTTCAACAAGATTAACCCCCCCCCAGGTCACCGAAGCAATCGCCGCCGCAAGGTACACGACATCCGAGATCACTAATCCATCGCCTCGGCCACCTCGATGTGCCTCAAAAAAGTAGAGCGCGCCTCCTACGACCCCGCCGATCATACCTACAGTCCAAACGGTGTCGGTTACATAACGCCGCCAAAAATACTCCTGGCCACCTACTGCCCAGTGCAACAGGACGGCGATAGCACCCATAAGCATGACCATCGAAACAAGAGCAAAAAATTCGTCCAGCCAGACGAAGCCCTCCCTCAAAGAACTCTGTCGGCTTTTAAAGAGAAGCAAAGACATCACAGCGACGCCCATAAAAAACGTGCCTTTGAAGATCTCTGATACTGGCGGGCCGAAGACTGCGATATGCAGAAAGAAATATGAATATGCGACTGCCACGGTCGAAAAGAGAATTTTGGAAACTCCAGAGAGTTGTCTTGGCTTCGTCATTTCCTCACTAATGAAGCCGATTTTCATAAGGACGGCGACGGTTCCTGTGGCCATGGCAGTGATCCAGTTTAAAAAGCTAAATAATATTGAAAGTGAACACAGAAGGAGCGCGGGAAGATAGTCTCTCCTCGCGCCCCAACTCTCTGCGTCAAATCAGGCATTTCTCATAATGCCCGCCGTATTAATATCCTTTAACGAGACCATCCGGCATTTTGTAGCCGCGAGTTTTCCAATATTTAGCAGCAGCTGGATGAACCGGGATTTGTACTGTTTTTAGGTTTGAAAAATCACCGTTCAACGTTCTCCAATAGCCAGCAGTAGCAGCAAGTTTCTTGAGGTTTGCTGGCTTTGCCGCAACTTCAAGCATTGCCTCAATAGCAGCAGCTGACATTGATTTGTGAGCGAGCCAATAAACGTCATAACCAATTGACTTGGCTGGTTCTTTCATGCCGCGGACATCTTTCTGCACCGGTATTGTTACCGGAGAGTAAAATGGGTTCGCCTTAACTACGGCGGCTTGTTCCGCATCGGACATGCCCACGTAACGCACTGGCTTTGAGATCGAAAGCTGCGTGATAGCTGGGATCAGGAACGGCGCTCCTGCAGAGCAATAAACGTCGATTTGACGGTCACCAAGCGCCCGCGCAGAAGCAGAAAAACCCAGGTTACGGACTTTTATCGAGTCCATGAGACC